>JBBSYQ010000041.1:0-6745 GCA_038045145.1 Nanobdellota archaeon | reverse complement strand
GTTTTTTGCTTGTCCATTCTCCGTATGAAACCTTCTCGCTTTTCTCGTCGTACTTTGGAATCTTTGCATTTCTTAATGCAGCTATTGCGCCTATGCCCGCGGCGTCAAGAAGATTCCCGTCGGCATTTATTGAATAAATGTCAATGAAAATCGTCCAGACTTTCTCTCCTTCTTTTATGCACAATTTTTCAAGTTCTATGAATTTGCTTTCCCTAATCATCCTGTCTATTACTCTTGCAAGTTCAATGGATTCAATTGTCGGAGGTCCTGCTTCAAATCTGCTGGAGCTTAACGGCAAAAGTTCGCTCGTAACCATTAAATTTCCCTTGTCCGGAGAATCCGGATACGGTTCTGCAACGCCCATCTTGACTCCGACGAGAACTTCGGTTTTTCCAACTTTGACTCTCGCGCTTCCCTCGGCATTTTTTGATATTCCTGTTTCAATGACAATCTCCCTGAATTCATCCAGTTTTCGTCCGTCAAATCTTTTTCCATTATCAAGATATTCTTTTATTCTCTCCTCTGTCAGTTTTGATGTTTCCATTTTAGTTTTTATTTTTCTTCTTTTACTCTAGTTTCCAAACCATTTAATCCCATTGAAATTAATTGTTCATGCATCTCTGATATTTTTTTAGCAACAGGGTCATTTCCATTCTGATTAAAAGATGGAACTTCTCCGTTGTTCTGCCTAATCCCCTCATATTCATGTTTTATTTCCCCGAGTAATGTCTTATGTGACCTTACAAGATATGCATTAATTCTTTCCATTTGCTCCCTTTCCTTCAAAACGACCACGCTTGGGCGTTTTACTTTTCTTCCCCCAAAGATTCTTTTAAAACTTTCTTCTGAATTTCATAAATTTCCTTGCATGCTTTTCTTGCAAGTTTCACAGCCTCTTTAAGTTCTTTTCCGGTAATTTTTCCGTCTAATTGTATGTGGGTTATCTTCCCGTCGCCGGTGAATGTTATCGGAATGTCCGTTGCCCCTTCGCCTTCTTCCCAGTCTTCTTCTGCCTTTGAAACATCAACAACAAGTTGCTTGTCAAGTTTCCCGATTGAAACACTTGATACTATGTCTTTCATTGAAATTCCTGCATGTGCGAGTGCGAGTGCCGCTGCATTTATTCCCGCGCATCTTGTTGAGGCGTTTGCTTGAACAATATTTACATGAACATCGACGACTGTTCCAGGAAATTTGTCAATCATCACTATCGGCTCCAGCGCCCATTGGGATATCTTGCTTATCTCCATGCTTCTCCTGCTCGGTCCGGGTTTTATTCTTTCTGTAACAGAAAAGCTAAGCATGTTATAATTATATCTTAAAGTTCCTTTCTCAAGATTCTGCAAATGCTGCGGATGCATTTTCTTTGGTCCGTAAACAGCCGCAACTGCAACAGTATCTCCGAATGAAAACATTGCGCTTCCGTCGGCGTTTGGCACAACTCCAACCTTTGCGGTGATTTTTCTCATCTCGTCAACTTTCCTTCCGTCTGCTCGTTTGAAATTTTCTGTTTTTGTCATTTTATTTCTTAGTTTATTCCTCCAACTATTTTCTCAAGCCCATCGCGAAACAATTTATTTATGTCGATTCCTATAATTTCTTTTTTATTAACTATTAAAACTCCCCCGTCATTAAACGAATATAAATTAGAGCCGTTTAACTGATGAACAAATCTTATGCTCCCCTCAACTTCCCCCTCTTCGCTCTTTTCTTTTTTTGAACTTTTCTCCATGTATTCTAATACCTGATTGTAAGTTCCTTCTGTAAGTTCGTAAGTTTGTATTTCAGCCATTTTTTTTGTTTCCTTCAAGCCATTTTTTTAATTCTTCTGTTAAGCCGTTGACAAACGATTTCTCGGCGACGAACATTATTGCTTCTTTTGAAAAAAGTTCGTCTTCTATTTTGTCGCCGGCGATTGATATAATCCCGTTTTGCCCGACGGTAATGTTGCAGTTTGTTTCCTTTTTTATGAGGGTTATCATGCTTCCCTCTTTTCCGATTATTCTCGGAACTTTGTTCGAGTTGACTTCAACTGTGATTCCCTCTTCAATTTTCCCAAAACCCTTCCCGTTTATGCTAAGGTCAACCCCCCTTTTGTTGATTTCTATTATCTTTGCAACAACCATGTCGCCGATGTCCAGCATCTCATCAAGTTCGTCTTTATTCACAAATCTCGGCACTTCCGACAACGGAAGAAACGCGCTTTGATAAGTTCCGATGTCAATAACCCACCCATTGAATGTTATGTTTTCAACTTTGCCTATCACCACATTTCCTCTTCGCGGATGATACACTCCAGAAAGCGGGATAATCTTTACAAGTTTGTTTACCTCTTCTGATAATCCGTATCTTAACGCAACTATATTCTTCCCTCTTTTCTCTGTTCCTTCGCCGGGAAGATAATCGTCTCCGCTTGCAATAATTTCTCCGGGAATTACAGCTGTTCTCATGATTTCAAAAACTTCAATTTATTTGGAGACATCATTTATTCTTTAACCTCTTGCGTAATTGCGCTTCCGTGCGTCGCTGAATTTAATTTGTCGTAAAAGTCAATAATCATTCCGGCGGGAACGCTTACAACAATTTCCAAATCGCCGTTTGAAAGCCATTTTTCGTTTTCCTTGTATTGATTTACCAGTCCGTAAACTTTTCCTGTTTGCACCGCAGGCACGCATATTTTAACTTTCTTTTTTTCAACTTTTATCGGGATAATTTTTCCGATTTCAGAAATAATTTCGCTGATTTGGTTTTCTATCGGAACATTTTTTATGTTCACATGCGCCTGCTCAAGGGCGGATTCAATTCTCGTCGGTGAATGTGGATTTCCTGTCTGCGGATTTATGGAATTTCTCGCGAGAAAATCAACGATTTGCCTGACTTTTTTCTCCCTTTCATCGTCTCTGTATTCCTGCGTTGTAAGAATTTCTCCGCTCTTCACAATTTTTTCGGCAATTTCACTTGTGTCTTCTGTCCCGAACGCGTTCTTCAAATCAGACTCCGCCGCCTTTAACCCTTTTTTGGAATCAGAAAAAATTTTATCAATCTCAAGAAAATCAGATACAGAACCCTTTCCCTTTTTGAACTCAAGTGCTCTATCCAAATCAACTATGATTTCAAAATGTTTCCCGCCCTGTTTTATCCTCGCTGTAGTCTGTGTCATTGCGAGGACACCTGCGGTTTCCTTCGCTTAACCTTCCCTTCAATTAAGCATTGAAAACTTTCAGATATTTTATTTAATTTGTTTTGTGTCATTTTAATTGTTTAGGGAAAGAGTTAACTCTAACGATTTAATTTTTGGTTTTTTTATCATCTTATTAATTTTTAATCTGTATTCATCCATTTTACTTTGCAAAATTCTTCAACTCTCCGCCTTCCAATCTCTTGATTTGAATGTCATCTTTTTCTATGTAAGCAATTTCAAACCTGTCGATATTAAATTTATTTTCCTCTACTTCCTTGAAGATATCAAGTGCAAGTTTCACTCCCTTTTTTATCGTTAAATCATGCTTGTAACTTTCTCTTAATTTTTCTTTTATCTTCTCGTCGTTTTCCCCTATTGCGCTTGCGTAATATGAAAAATAATTTCCGGAAACATTGCTTATATAAATCTCCGGTTTCTTCGCCTCGTTGATTCCTGCAATCATAAGGAAAACCCCGAACGGGCGCGCTCCGCCGTACTGCGTGAATTGCTGTTCCAAATTTGCGATGTCTTTTATAACAAGTTCCGGAACTATCTGCGAATCATAAGTAACTCTATACTGCTGTGCCATCACTTGTGCGCGTTCAACAAGAATTCTCGCGTCGGAAACAACTCCCGCCGCGCTTGCAATGATGTGCGAATCAATCTCATAAATTTTGTTGGAGGATTTTGAAATCACGAGTTTGTCCTCGTTTCTTTTGTCGGTTATTATGAAAACTCCGTCTGAACAGACCATTCCAATGCTTGGGTTGCCCCACTTTGTCGCTTTCTCGGCATACTCAACCTGAATTATTGTTCCTTCGGGCGAGAACATCGTGGCTGTCCTGTCATAGCCCATTGCCTGATGCTGCATATCTGTTGGTAAATCCATCTTATATTCTAGAGAAATTGATAATCTCTTGTTTCCGTTTTATCTCTCTCAAAAATCCAATGTCTGTGAATTTAAAAGGTTTTTGGTGAAGGAGGGTGTTAAGTATTCTGTTTGTAGAAATCAATAAAAAGGCGGGAACTTTGTAAAATTATGAAAATCTTGTTTGTTTGTAGGGGGAATGTTGGAAGAAGCCAAATAGCTGAACTTCTCTTTAATAAATTATCAAAACATGAAGCATCATCATCAGGAATAAAAGTTAATGAAAAAGAAGGGCAGAAACTTAAAGAGTTATCTTCAGCAAAGTTAGTAATAGATTCCATGAAAGAGGAGGGAGCTGATGTATCTGAAAATATAAGAAAACAATTGAAACCAGAAATGTTGAATAAATTTGATAAAATCATTGTGATGTCTGAACCAGATGTAATTCCGGAGTATCTGTTTAACAGAAATAATGTAGAATTTTGGGATATAAAAGACCCAAAAGGAATGGACAAAAAAGAACATGATAAAATTGTTAGAAAAATAAAGAGTTTAGTAAAAGATTTTATTAATAGAAATAATCTATAGTTAATTTTTCATCTTCCCAATCCCCTTAAAGTCCCGCTCACTTTCTTTACTTCAATCTTCTCTGCAAAAACAGCAAAACTTGCGCGGACTTCATTTACCGCTTCTCTATTAATGCAGATTATTACAGAATCTTTTTCTGTTTTTATAAAACTCAATCCTGTTTTTGACATGCCTAAAACTCCGACGAAATCAAGAATTGCTTTTTCAATATTTTCACGAAGATTTTTTCCATGAACAAGAAGATATCTCTTATTTTCTCTCATTGTTGGTTTCAGTGGTTTCATTTGACATACTCCTTATGGCGAATGAATGAAAATTTTCTATTTTCTTTCATGAATCTTTAAGGAAGAATTTGTTTATAAAATCTTTTAACCCCGCCACCAAGCCCCGCCGCCCACCCTCGAGAAGGTTATTAATTCTCAGATTATTTTAATTAACAACCTAATAAATAAGCTAACATAGTAAGCCAAATAAAATGAGTTGGAAGCTGGCGAATCAACATTTTTAAACTTCTCTTTATTTCTATAAAAAAGAAAAATGGAAATTTATTCTGTCGGGGGTTATAGCGAAGTCGGGAAAAACATGACTGTTGTTGACTTCGGCGAAGACGCATTTATATTCGACGCTGGATTGTACATTCCCGCGGTAATAGAATTGCAGGAAGAAGAATCAAAAGATTACGGCGAGCGAAGTCTGCGAAACAAGGGCGCACTGCCGCACGATTTAATTCTAGACAAACTCGGAATACGGGAAAGAGTCAGGGCGATTTTTTTAAGCCACGCGCACATTGACCACATTGGCGGAGTTCCGTATTTAGGTTACAGATACAATGCCCCTGTTCTCGGTTCGCCGTTTACAATTTCTGTTCTGAAGAAAATACTTGAAGACGACAAGAAGAAAATCAGCAACAAGTTGATTCCCGTGAATGTTAATTCTTCCTACACGATAAAAGGAAAAAAAAGGACATATCGGGCGGAATTCATAAACATGACTCATTCAACTCCGCAGACGACAATGATTGCTCTTCACACTCACGAGGGAATTATTGTTTACGGAAACGATTTCAAACTTGACAATTCTCCTGTAATGGGAGACCCGCCGAATTATAATCTTTTAAAAAAAATTTCAAAAGAAGGCGTGAGGGTTGCAATAATGGATTCGCTTTATTGCGGTTCTTACACAAAAACTCCGAGCGAGAGAGTTGCAAGAAGCATGGTGCAGGAAGTTCTTTCAGGATTGCACAACGAGAAAACTGCTATTTTTGTTTCAACTTTCTCTTCGCATATCGCAAGGCACAAGAGCATTGTTGAATTTGCAAAAAAACTCAACAGAGAAATTTTGTTTGTCGGAAGAAGTTTGACAAAATACCTCGCCGCGGCAAACAATATGAATCTGACTCCTTTCAGAAAAGACATAAGAACAATTACATACGGAAATCAGGTTCGTTCCGCCCTGAAAAAAGTGGACAAAAACAGGGAAAAATATCTTGTTGTTTGCACAGGGCATCAGGGAGAGCCGGGAAGCGTACTTGAGCGGCTTTCAAAAAACAAGCTTCCTTTTGAATTCAGGAATAATGACAATGTAATTTTCTCGTCGAAAACAATACCTGCGGCAGTGAACATAAAAAACAAGGGAATAATGGACAAGCAGCTTAGAAAACTCGGCGTGAAAATTTTTGACGAAGTTCATGTTTCGGGACACGGCGGCAGGGAAGACTTGAGAGAGCTTATAAAAATATTAAACCCGGAACATATTATCCCCTCTCATGGTTCGGTAAGTATGCTAAGTCCGATGATTGAACTTACAAAAGAGCTGGGTTACACTTCAAAAGAAACGCATTTGATGCACGACGGGAAGAAATTAATTTTGTAAAAATCCGATGTTTTTCTCGGAGAGATAAATCCGCCAGACACGAACATCTAATTTTTAAATAAAAAATTCTTAATAACAAAATGGCAAGGGAAGAGCTTGTGGAGGGATTGAAGAGGGCTTTGTCCAACGGCGACTCTCTTGGACAGGCAATGCAGAGTTTTTACAACGCAGGTTATGAAAAAAATGAAGTTGAGGAAGCCGCGAGGGCGTTGCAGATGCAAGCAGTTCAAAGACAG
>JBBSYQ010000040.1:0-30262 GCA_038045145.1 Nanobdellota archaeon | reverse complement strand
ATCCAGAGGCATCGGTTATCGGTCCGTGAACAGTGATTTCAACTCCTGTAAGTTTTGCAAGTCTCCTCACTTCTTCAAGTTGCTGTTTAGGAATTGTTTCAATCGGCGCTCCCAAATCAATCATTGAAAGCTCAACAACTTTCTGCCCCGGAGCAATTTTTTCAGAAACTTCTTTTAAAATGTTCGCTGTTCTTGGGTCGGTTGAAATCCCGAGTTTTTCAGCAGTGCCTCTGTAACCTATAAACGAGTTTCCGTAATTTGCATTTGAATCTAAAGAAGAATAACTTCCCTGATAAATATCTGATATTGTGTAATCGGCCATTTTAATTATTTGTTTTTTATTCTTAATCCTCCTTCAAAAATCTCAATCGTTTTTGCGGAATCATCAAAAAAATAACTATGCTCTCTTGGATTAAATAATTTATCATAATATTTCTTTAAAAAATCCCGGTCCATTAACGGCGTTTCAACAGAATAAGCCCCGCTTTGGTCTAAAATAAGTCTGCACGTTCTTTTTTTGTTTGTTAAAAAATTAAATATTTCTTTAGCGATTTTTTCATCAAAAATCCAGCCAACAATCATGATAAATCTCCACTTTAATAATTTGACGATTTCGTCTAAGATGTTCTTGGAGTTATATTTTTCAGATGAATAATTTTCATCAATTTCTTTTTTCAGTTTTTCAATTTCCATATTAACTTAAACCATTAAATCCCTTTATTTTCTCAGCCATCTTTTTTGTTTAATTTATAATCTAATTTTGTTTATTAATCTAACTCTCATATTCGCTTTTTATTTTTTCAGGTTTGTAGTCTTCGTCTCTTTCTTCTGTCGGCATTTTTGATGTTTCGTCAATCATCCATCTGTCTCTTCTTGTTGTTCCGTTTTCCCATTCTGATTTCGGCGTCGTCAACATCCTAGTTGATTCCCTAGCTGTTTTATTTTGTTTGATTATCCCCGAGTAATTCGCGGTTTCAGTGTACTGCGTCCTGTTTTCATTTCTTGGAGTTTCTCTCGTTGCTCTGTAGTCTATTTCTTTTGAAGATGAATATTCAATTCCATCGTCTTTCTTATCTTCCCTTCTTTGAACAACATCTCTCGAGAGAATTTCTTCGCTTCCTAAAGTTCTTTCAAGAACAGGGGAAACTCTTAACCTCCGCAGGATTTGCGAGACATCTTCGTGAAATTCGCTTCGTTGATTCAAATTTTTAGGGGTTTCTTCTGAAACTTCTTCCGCAAGTTTTGAACTTTCTCTTTTTTCCTTGAGCTTTTCAATTTCTTTTTTGCTGTTTTTAGTTTTAGTTTTTTTCTTTTTCGCGATTTCAATTTTCTTTTTATCTTTTTTTCTCATGAATAATCAAAGAATAAGATGTATATAAAATTTGGCAAAAATGATTTTTGCTATTATTTTTTTGAGTAAGGCTTTGTTTAATAAATAATTTTTGTTTAAACTGCCTTGTTTCTTGTAATAAAAATGCTGCTCACTTCGTTCGCAGGTTAATGTAAAAATTAATATAAAACGGAATTTGATAGAAATTATATATAGCAGCGAACGCACATATTTGATAAGTCTGTAGAAATTCGGATTTTCTAAACGAAGCCGTCGTCGATACTATAGAATTAAACGCGTTCAGGTATAACTCACCATGCCGTGCGAAGCTTTGTAGACATCAAATAAAATAAACCCTGTGTTTTTTGCATTCTTACTTGCCAAAGCCCTTAGATGAGTTTTCTCAAGCCAGTCGTCCGACCTTATCGGTTTGTTTTCGTCTTTTTTCTTCACATCCTCTTTTTCTCCAGAAGTTTCTTTTTTATTATAATATCCTGTCAAAGCCAAAAAAGGATTTGAAGTGTCTGATGCCTTTTTGCTCTCGGTTTTTTCCGGCTCTTTTGTTTTATCCTCGAGAAACATGTTAATTTCTTCCTGCAATTGCCCAAGGCTCTCGTTTGTTATCCCCTCAATTAATTGCAAAACATCCTCGACGTCTGACTTTTCAAGTTCCTTGTTAATTTTGTTTATCTCATCCTGATTTAGTGCATATCCAATAAAAGAAATTTCCGCCCGTCCGCCGAACACATAATTCGCCTGCTGTCCGACTCTCTGCGGAATTCCCCTGAATCTGAAGTTAACGAGAACGCATGAAAAGTAATCTCTTTTTGTTTTAAGTTTCTGGAAATCTGCGGGAAGATTTCCCTCAAGCGCCGCTTTTTTTGTATCAACTTTGGATTTTCCGAAGAGAGAAAGTTCAAAAAGGATTGTGTTAAATGCTTTGACGAGTGCGGGTTCTCTCAATCCTTTGTCAGATGATTCAAGCTGTTGCGCAGCTTTTAGATAAGGTTTCGCCCATCGTGAATAAAGTTTTAATGAATTAACCTGGCTTCGCAAATAATTTCTTTCAAGTTCATATCTTTTTTTCAATTCCATTTCAGACTGCGTCAGCCAAATGTTAAATTCCCTGATTCTCGGCCTAAGGATTCTTTTTACTCTTTCATTCAAGTCCATTGCATCAACATCTTTTTCATCTTTAGCGACGAGAAAAGCGTCAATCAAAGTCTGGAACGCTCCGACTTGCTGGAAAGCCATTGCTTTAATGCTCGTGTTTCCTTTTTGAAAATCAACCTTGTCGAGCCAGATTTGTTTTAGTGTTAATTTTGCCGCCTCCGCCATTTCCTTGTCGTTGGTTCTCATGTCGCTGTAAGATTGCAGTCTTGTTTTGAATTCTTTTAAATCATAAATTAAATTCAGCACGCTTCTCAAGACATTGTTCACATCTCCGAGGATTCTTGTTGCCTGCTGCTGCATTATTGTCGCTCTTTGTCCGAGTTCAGCAAAATGTCCGCTTCCTGGAGTTGACGAAAAATTATCAACAAGTTTTTCAGGCGCCAGCCCCACGCCGTTCATCAAGTCAAGGATAAAAAAATACATCGGCTCAAGAGTTTCCGAAGAGGAATCATAGACGAGTTTGTGCTCTGTTTCAGGCACGCTGTCTATCAGACCCGCCTCCTTCTTTTTTTTCCTCCCGGCGTAATACGGCGAGACTTCTTCTATTATTTCCTGTACTGTCCTGATTTTTTTTTCTTCCATAATCAAATATTTTAAAGAGCGGGCTATTTAAAAAATGTTTGATGTTCCCCGCTTTTATTTTCAAAAAACTTAAAAACCAAATATTCTTTTGAAATAAATGGGTATGTTTGATTTCATTAGAAAGGAAAAAGTGGTGGACTTGTCTGAAAGGTACAGAAAACAGCAGGAAAACCTTTCTTCAAATTCCGGCGAAGGCTAGTACGCTGATTTCTCAAAAGATATCGACGAGAAAAAAAGAAAACTCGCAAAAAGATTGACAGATATGACAAACAAAATCGAGGAACTTTCAAACCAGATTTATCACCTGCAGCAGAGAGTTGAGGTTCTTGAACGAAAGGCGAAAGTCGGTTTTGAATAAATTTATTAATCTGGGTTTCTTTTTCGGGGGATGAAATTTGAAACAAAAAGATTAATTTTAAGAAAACCGAGAATTTCTGACTGGAAAGATATTGTAAAGGGTGTTGGGGAAATAAGCGTTTCAAAGAGTATGTCGGTAATACCTTATCCTTACCTAAAAAAAAATGCTTTGATGTGGATAAAAAAATATATAAAAGATTGGGAAAAGAAAAAGGGGAACGAATTTTTAATAGAGTTAAAAGAAAACAAGAAGGTTGTAGGATGTATAAGTTTGATAGGGGTGGATAAATTTAATGGAACTGCGGGAACAGGCTCTTGGATAAATAAAAGATATTGGAGGAAGGGGTATATCACAGAGGCAAAAATTGCTGTAAATAATTTTGCCTTTAACAGATTAAAACTTAGGAAATTAGACAGCAAGGTTTTTACTGATAATTTGGCTTCAAATAAAACACAACAAAGTATGGGGTATAAGTTAGAAGGTTGTAGAAAAAAAGGTACACGTTCCAAAGCAACTGGAAAAATTCATGATGTAAATATTTATGGTTTATTTAAAGAGAACTGGAAAAAGAATTTACTAAAAATAAAGAAAAAATTAAATGAGAAGATTAAAAAATTAGAAAAATGAAAAATCTTCCAAAAAAAGCCCGCGCTTACGCGCTAAAAAATGCGATTGCTTATGACGGAAAAGCACAGCAAGGCGCAGTTATTTCTGCATTGTTCCATGAAGGTTTGAAAAAAAGCGAGGTTGGAAAATACATAAAAGAAATTTCAAAGGTTGTCTCGGAAGTTAATTCTCTTTCTTTGGAAGAGCAGAAAAAAGAATTTGAAAAACTTGAAAAAGAAGTCAGCGAGAGGAAAGGGCGTGAAGGGCTGTCTGATTTGCCTAATGTAAAAAAAGGAAAAGTTATAATGAGAATCTCTCCTGCTCCAAGCGGTCCAATGCATGTCGGTAACGCGATGGTTGCGTCGATGAATTATCTTTATGTGAAAAAATACGGCGGAAAGTTTTATGTCAGGATTGAGGACACAAATCCGGAAAATATTTACAAGCCTGCATATGAACTTATTGAAGAAGATTCCAAATGGCTGTTTGAAAACTCGGCGGAAATTGTAATTCAGTCTTACAGAATGGAAATTTATTATAAATACATTGAAAAGTTAATCCGAAAAAAAGCGGCTTATGTTTGCACTTGTTCACGCGAGGAATTTGAGAAATATCTTAATGAGATGAAAGATTGTTCGTGCAGAAAAATTTCTATGAAGGAAAATATTGAAAGATGGAAAAAAATGCTTTCCCGTTCAAAAAATAATTTTAAACAGGGCGATGCTGTTTTGCGTTTTAAATCCGGAATGAAAAATAAAAATCCTGCCTTCAGGGATTTTCCGCTCGCGCGAATTAACGAAACAGAGCATCCTTTGCAGAAAAATAAATACCGCGTTTGGCCGTTGATGAATCTTGCCGTCGCTGTTGATGACATTGAAATGAAGATGACGCATATTATCCGCGGCAAAGACCACCGCGACAATGCAGAAAGGCAAAAGATGATTTACAAAGTTCTTGGAAAAAAATATCCTTGGAGTGCTTTTTTGGGAAGATTCAAGTTCGGTGATTTCATGCTTTCAAAGACAAAAATCAGGGAAGGAATCGAATCGGGAAAATACAAAGGATGGGACGATGAAAAACTGCCGACAATTTCATCCTTGAGGAAACAAGGATACAAGCCGCAGGCTTTCTGGAGATTTGCAGAACAAATCGGAATTTCCGAAAATGACAAAGTTATGGAAAGAAAAGATTTTTTCAAATTGCTGGATAATTTTAACAAATCATAAAAATCTTTATAAACTGGTTCTTCATAATAAATATAATTAAATTAAAAGAGGTTAAATGATAAACAACAAACAAGGACTTTCTGCAATCGTTGTTACTTTAATCCTGGTGCTTTTATCTCTCGTAGCTGTCGGCATTGTCTGGGTTGTAATAGGCAATTTAGTTGAAACGCAGTCTGGAAAAATCTCAACAGGCACACAATGTCTTGAAATTGACGTCGGAGCGAATGCTGTTGTCGCGGGAGCTGTAGATGGAGATTACACTGTAACTTTGAAAAGAAGTGCGGGTGGAGAAGAAATATCAGGAGTAAAAATGGTATTGTTCAGCGATACAGCAAATACAGAAGTGATTAAAAAAGCACAGGCATTGGAGACATTGGGAACTTCAACAATTTCCCTTACTGCTGCAGAAACCGGAACTCTTGCTGATGCGAACAAGATAGAAGTGACTCCTTATATTACAGATGCTTCAGGCAACGAACAGGGATGCACAACATCAACATTTGAATTTTAATTTTTTTAGTTAACTTTTTAAATTAACTTTTTCTTTTATTTTTATAATGGCTAAAATGGAAAACTATCGGCATCATTCGGAACAGGGATTCTTTTAGTTGTAACTCGGGGATTTTTTCTGATAAGATTTTTATATACTCTTTAATTGAATTAAACAATGGAATCAGTCTTCAGATGAAAATCAAAATTTTCATCGCGACGTTTAATCTAAACGTCTGGAGCGAATCTTTCAAGAAAGATAGTTTGGTTCCTTACAATGGCGGTTGTCGTCTAATGGTAAGACGTGTGGTTGTGGTCCGCAAAACGAGAGTTCGATTCTCTCCTTCCGCCCTTACGACGACCACGCTTGGGCGGAGTCAAAAGGTGGTTTGCGAAATTCGCAAGAATTTCAGCTTCCGCCCTTTTTAATAGTGTTCGGGTTAAGGAGAAAGAAAGATGATAATAGAATTTAAGAAAATGAGATTAGTAAATTACGGAAGAAGTGTAGTAATAGACGGAGAATCAGTTAGTCCAAATTCTTGGGGGGAAAAAGCAGAAATAAAAATGTCCATACTTCAATTGGCAAAAATATGGGGAACTGATAGAATTTCAGTTAGCGAAGTAGAAGACAGTTTTGGTTCTGATGAATTAGAAGATAAATGTGATGAAACGAGGGAAGAAGTAAAAAAATTTCCTGATTTTGAATTTTGGAATAAAGAAATTAAAATTGAGGATGTCTCTGTTTCATCTGACAAAAATAATAAAATAAATGTGAGGGGGAAGATATTTGCGGATGGGATAACGAAGGAATAAATGTAAAAATGTCAAAAGAAGTTTATGATAAAGAAATTAATGGAAAAAATTTTGATTTTATATTAGAACCAGTGTTAATTAAATTAAGAGTAGTGATGACAAAATGACACTTTATTTTATAACAGGAAATCAAAACAAGTTTAATGAAGTAAAACTTATAATGCCTGAAATCGAAATGCTTGCTTTGGATTTGCCCGAGATACAAGAGATGAATACAAGAAAAATAATCCAAAGTAAATTATTGGAGGTAGCAAAAGTCAGGAAAGACGCAGAATTATTTTGTGAAGATACTTCTTTGGGAATTAATTGTTTGAATGGATTTCCCGGACCTTTAATCAAGTGGTTTTTTCAAACTCTCGGAAATAAAGGAATTTATGAATTAGTTTCGAAATATAAAGATAATTCTGCATATGTAAGGGATGTAATAGGATATCGTGATAAAAAAGGTAAGATGTATTTTTTTGAAGGGGAAATAATGGGAAGAATAGTCAAACCCCGAGGAGAATCAAATTTTGGATTTGATACAATTTTTCAACCAGAAGGTTATGACAGGACTTTTGCGGAGATGACAACTAAAGAAAAAAATAAAATAAGTCACAGGATTATAGCTTTAAATAAACTGAAAGATTTTTTGGAGGAAGAAAAATGAAAATATTATTTGTATGCAAATATAACCGATTCAGAAGCCAGATAGCAGAGCAATTTTTCAAGGAATATAATAAGAACAGGAATATCATTGCTAGCAGTGCCGGGCTATTGGAAGGAAGATATCCTCTTGATAAAACAGAAACGGGTGTTGTAAAAAAATTTGGAATTAAAATTAATAAAAAACCAGAGGCGATAAGTGTGGATAAATTAATGAAAACAGATTTGGTGATAATTGTTGCTAATGATGTTCCAAAGAGCACATTTAATTACGAGGGAAGATATATCCAGAAAATCATTGTTTGGAAAATTCCGGACAATTTCACGGGAGACAAAAAGAAAATAGAGAAAATTATTAAATCAATCGGGCTTAGAGTAAATAAACTGATTAAAAATTTGGAGAATAAAAAATGACAACTGAAACAGTCAAAGGATTCCGCGATTACACCGGCGAAGAAGCTGAGAGAAAATCAGGGATAAAAGAAATTATAAAAAATGTTTTTGAAAAATATAATTTTGAGCCTGCTGAAACGCCGGTAGTTGAATACGAGGAATTTGTGAAGGGAGAAAACAAAAATGACGAGGCTGTTTCAGACATTTTCAAATTGAAAGACAAGGGAAAGAGAAATCTTGCCTTGAGATACGAATTTACATTTCAACTTAAGAGATTGATGCAGAACAGGAAACTTCCTTACAAAAGATATCAAATTGGAGAAGTGTTTAGAGATGAACCAACAAGTTCAAATAGATTGAGACAGTTCACGCAGTGCGATGCGGATATCATCGGCGTGTCAGATTCTGGAACAAGGGAAGAGGCAGAGATTTTATCTATGGCGAATGAAATTTTAAAAAAGCTTGGAATTGAGCCAATTATTTTTATTAATAACAGAAAACTTTTGAATGAAATTCTTGATGATTTGAAAATTCAAAAAAACAAGGAACAGGTTTTGAGGGAAATAGACAAGTTTGATAAACTTTCTGAAAATGAAATCCGAGCCAACTTAAAGAAATTGAATGCAGAGAAAATTATTGATGCATTAAAACAAGGAGAAGATTATTTCAACAAGTTTGAGAGTTATAAGGAAATTATTTCACTTATGGATTATTGCAGGATTTACGGAGTTAAGATTTTGTTTTCTCCGACAATTGTTCGCGGTTTGAGTTATTACAACGGAACTGTTTTTGAAATAAAAGTTAAAAACGTGAGGGAAACTATTGTTGCCGGGGGAAGTTATCTTGTTAATGGAGTTCAATGCACAGGGATTTCATTCGGTTTGGAAAGACTTTTGATTTTGGCGAAAATTAAAATTGTAAAAGAAAAATATTTGATAGTTTCTCTCGGAGAAGACAGAGAGGCAATAAAACTTGCACAAAAATTAAGAAGCAAAAATAAAATAGTTTCGATTTATTATGGAAAGCCGAGCAAGGCACTTGAATATGCAAATGCGTACAAAATTGAAAAGGTAATTTTCGTCGGGGAAAAAGAAGTTAAAGCGAAAAAGTTTAAAGTCAAGGATATGAAGAGCGGGAAGGAAATTGTTTTGAAGATTTAGATGATGGAGATAGATTTTATTTTTATTGAAGGCTATACATACCCCTTCTTATTCTCTCGTCCAAATACTTTTTCTCTCTTCTGCGTCTCTCCAACCTTTCTCTAGCAGTTTCTTGATTATCTCTTTCCTTTCAATACTTCTAAGAACATTTCTCGTAGATTCTCTTTTTTGCTGTTTTATACCTATTATCTCAATTTCCTCATATCTTTTTATAAATTCTCCAAGATCTGTTATTGAGTATATTTCTCCGCTTTTTCTCATTTCAGTAAAGACGTATGAGCTGTCAATGTATCTAGCCCCTGGGGGGTTGTCCATAACCCAAAGATGTGCTTGAACGTCCCATAATGTATTTCTTCGTTTTTCCTTTAATTCTCTACCTTCTTCTGATAATGGGGGATATGTTTCTATATAGCCACGACCATTTGTCACAACACCCCTAATTTGATTTTGGAGGGCGCATGTTCTTCTTTTGAAATCCTCGAAAATTTCCTGTTCATGAATTTCTGCTTCAATCATTTCATCTATATATTCCATTTAATTTTCATTACAGGTTTATTTTTAAAGCTTTTGTTTTAATGGGATTTGTTTAGAAAGTCCTAATTTTATTTGACTTATTAAACAAGATGGCTCGCTCATTTTATTCGCTCGCATATTGATGACAATGTTAATATAAAACCGCTGTTCTTCAGTTAATTATTTGTGAATTGCGAGCGAAGCGAGGCAAATTTTAAACAGAAATTACTTATTAAACAAAGCTGTTTTAATGTTTCTAAAATACAAATTTAAATTTTTAAATAAGGGGGTTTAATTAAGAAAAGCATACTTCTTGTTATTCTTATTGCGCAAAATATTCCCTTACATATTGATTAACATCTCTTGAAATATCCTCGTCCCAAGGTGAAACTTCTGTTTGAAAAGAAAAAAGGGATAACCCATCAAATAGTTCTCCATGTTTTTGTCTTTTGAAATCAAAATACAAGGTTGTTCCATCTCTTCCAATGGTCCCCCCGATACTTGTTGCGCTTATTGTCATTTTACCATTTTTATATGTACCTTGAACCTCTTGCGGGAGATACATGCCTCTAAATGAATTACGAGAGGATAAATGTATAAGGATTTTTTCCACTTCGCTTTTCTCGACAGCTCTCGGGAATTTTACATTAGATAATTCTTTCAAGGTTTTATTAGCCATGTCAAATAACAGCAAGTTTTATATTTAAATATTATTGTAGTATATTGTGATGTATCTTAGTTCGGGCTCATAGTTTAACGGCAGAATTTATCGTTCGCAACTACCATGGTAAAGAAAACTAAAATTCTCCATGGCAGAAAAAACTATATTTGCGCACAGCGCGCAATCGGAAAACGATAAGGCTCGAGTTCAATTCTCGATGAGTCCATTTATTATTTATAACTGTAAAACTTTTTATATAATATAATTCTGCTGTTAGAAATGGATGAAATTATTTTTGAGGTTACTGAAAAAATAGGAAGAAAAATCCGACTAACTAAAAAACAGTGGAAGCATATTCAAAAACACCCTCATATGCATGAATCTCTTGAAATAATTAAAGATACTATAAAAAATCCGCTGACAAAAAGATTTGATGAATTTGATGAAAGTGTTAATTATTTTTATAGGGAATATAAAGAAATGGAACCCAGAGAAAGATATCTTTTTGTTTCAGTTAAATATTTAAACGGTGAGGGTTTTGTGATAACGTCATTTTATACTAATAAAATAACAGGTTCAAAATGGAAAACATGAATATTTATTATGATGAAGAAGGAGATTTTTTAGAGATAACTAACGGGAATATTTCCAATTGTTTTTTTGATAATTTGGGTAATGGTATTTTTAGAATTGTTGATAAGAATACAAACGAAATAAAAGGAATTGTTGTCCATAGCTTTAAAACAAGAACTAAATCAGATAGTATTAAACTGGAACTCCCTTTTAAGTTTAGATTTGATTAGGTTTTATTTTCAGTTTTCACTCCACCTCAACTTCCATTCTCCAATAATGATTTTCTCCGTGAATTTTTGAACCAACAACTTTTAACTCTCTTTTGAACAGAGGACAATTAAGCACAAAAGTTTCAAATTCTCCGCCCTCGCCTGCAGGATGAATTTTGTATTTCTCATTTAGTTTTTTTACATCTTCAATAAATTTCCCGTCGACTTTTCTTCCAATCCAGCTTTTATCAAGCGGGTAAGCAGAAACTCCTATGACTAAAATGTCAAAATTATTGTCAATTAATTCCTGCAAATATTCAAATTCATTTTTATGCCATAACGGATTGACGCATTTTAATTTTAGATTGTCGCAGATTTTCTGTATTCGCGATGCCTGATAATTTGAATGAAGAGCACCTGTAACAATTCCTTCAATCTTGTATTTTTCTTTTGCTTTTTTTATAATGTCTTCCAAATCAACCAGTTCTTTTTCCTTTTCGCCTTTTGTTTTTCCCAAAAGCAAAGGGATTCCCATGACTTCTGCCTGTTTTTGTGTTTTACTTATTGACGGCGTGTGAAACATGTAGCTGTCCTTGTTTTCAGAGATTACTGAAATCAAACATACAATTTCGTTTCCTTGTTTTTTTGCAGTGTATGTTGCAAAAGTTGAATCCTTTCCTCCTGAAAATAAAACGCCGAGTTTCATTCAGAAGCAATATTTTGGCGTTTGTTAAACTTTTCGCTTTCTTTTTCCCCTTCAACTTCTATTAAATCTTTGAAAGGATTATTATGTTTGAAATATGTATCTTTTAGCCAGATGTGAATGTCGCCGAAATGCTCGTTTTGCTCAAGCCATATTTTTTTCTGATTTTCAAGATGCAGCAGAGATGTGAAATAAATTATTTTTTCCTCCTTGCTTTCCCCAACTAATTCGTCAAACTTTATGCTTTTGTTTTCTTCATTTAAATGTCCGAACAGAACTTCAAAAATTTCCCTGATTTTTTCATGCATTATATATTTTCTTTTTGGCAGCGATATTCCCGCTTCTCTAAATGCATTTCTCCCGACAATTTCTTTTTTTATTCTTCTGTTCTCTGTTATTATCGCCTTGTTCAGCGATTCAACCAGTTCGTTCAGCGTGACTTTTCTAAATCTTGCCATAGGACTTCTGGGAATTAATTCGGGAATTTCATCTTCAAGTTCAATTCTTTCTATTTCAGTTTTTTTGATTTCTTTTTTCCCAAAAAGAATTTCATCAATGCTTTTTATGTATTTGTTAAGCAAGATTTCCGATTTTATTCTTAAAAGCAACGCAGCTGCAAGAAGAACTTTGCTCGAGACAAAATAATTCTCCTCTTCGTATTTTTGTATTCTCCCAAGATAATGATTTGTAAGAATAATGATGTCAACATTCCACGGATCAAGTTGTTCGGTGTTGATTAAATCATAAATTATTTCCTGCCATCCGATTTCTTTTCCAAAGATAACACTATGAACCTGCTCCTGATGCGGATTTGCATTTTTTTCCGTCTTTTCAACCCCTGAATTTTCGCTCTTTTTTTCCATTTATCTTACAGGAAAACCTATTTTATAAAATTGTTTAAATTAAAATCAGCAAACCGCATCCTAAAATTAAAAAGTAGTGCCTAATTAGGGGTTTATAGTGCCTACATATTCATTCCACAATTATCACTATATACTAACTATCTCTAGTCATTCTTTAAGAGTAACAAAACCGAAAGGTTTAAATAGAAGTCCTTCTCATATATCTTATCACCTCTTTTTCCCCAGGAGAGCATTCAAGTCTACTCTTTTTGACGGACTTGAAAACTCTCCCAGGGTTAATTACAAAGTAATTAACACTTGAGACGAAAAAATCGTCGATAGGGTTATAGTATGATTCTAATTTATTTAAGTCGTGGATTGTAACTAACATTATTTAGTGTTTGTATCCACGCATAATATTATTTCTAATTAATAAAATTTCCTGAACTTCTTTTGTTTTTGTCGGAAAAAACTCCAGCATAATCCAATACATTCTCACAATTTTGGCAAAAAGGAACTTTTTCATATCTATTCCCAAATTCGCCGCCTTTATGTTCTCTCATAACAACATAAATCTTTCCATTACAAGTAAAGCAATGAAAATCTTCTCCTCGTTTAGTATATATTGCCCCATTTTCTATTTTTTTAAAATATAAATCCCCGTTTCTGTCCATTGCGACTTCTAATTTAAAATCGTGCCATTCCGGTTGCATCTTAAATTCACTGAATCTTAATTCATTAAGCAGGATTTGATTTAATAGTTTGTTCATTTTATTATTTTTTGCTTTCAAACTCGGCATAATGGCACTTGCCGCAATAAACTCTTCCTTTTGATTCCATTAAAAAAACCCCGGCTCCGCATCTCGGGCAACTTCTTCTCCTGGTGATTTTGTCGCCGTCGATTTTATACATTTTATATTTCTTGCTCGTCGGTTTGTTCTTGTGCGGTTTCTTTCCCTTCTTTACTGTTTTTTTCTTTTTTCCCATTTAAATCTTCAAAACCAATCCTCCGTTTTCTGCAACAACCTGTCTTGATTTAATTTTTATTCTGTCTCTTTCGCCTTCATAAAATTGGAAAAAATAACCCGGTTGAAAAGGCGAATTTAAATTTGGTCTGTAATCAAATTTTACAACTTCCCCTACATATTTCTCATCTCCGACTTGCAAAGTTGTTATCTTTCCGCTCCACCTTTTTAAGCTCTTAACCATTTTTTTGTTCTTCCTTTTTTGGATTTTTCTCCGCCTTTCTTTGTTTCCTTGTTTTAATTTCTGTTTTTTCCTTGCTTTCCTTTGAATCATAAATAAACGCGGTAATGTTGAATTTTTTTGTTCCAAATCTGCCGTCGATTTTTTTAATTTTTATGTTTTCAGAGGGAACCGAAAATTTTTCAGAGAACATTTTTTCAACTTCGCTTTTGCTAGGGACAACTTCCTTTTCAGTCCGCGCGAAAATTTCCTTTCTTTTGAACAAAGGATTCCCCGTATTTTTTACAATTTCAAGATTCATGTTCAGCGCGTTTTAATGGCGAAATTTCCCTTTCCCTTTACATTTAATTTTTTCGCAATCTCGGATTTCTCCGGATTAAAAACAACCATTCTCCCCTTGAAACTCTCAACAGATTCTTTGGACTCGCAATTAGGACATCTCTCTCCTTCATAAATTCTGTTGCAATTTCTGCATGCTTTTTGTTTTGTCATTTTAAAAATCAGCAGGGTTCTCCTGCAAACAACATCCTTTTCTCTCTAATTCATCTAAACTATGATCTTTTCCTATGCTCAAACTCATTTCTTCTTCTCTCCCTTTGTTTTTGTTTTCCCTGTTTTTTCTTCTACTTTTAGCATCTTTTTTTCTTCTTTTTCTTTTTTCATTTGCTCTTCTTTAATCCATTCAATTTTTCCAAGTCCGGGTTGTCTCATTGTCAAACCTATTTTCAGCGCGTGTTCTTTGTGGCTTATTGCAACAATTCTTGCAACGCATAAATCGCCCTGTTTAAGAGTCCTCTTTGAGGATTTCCCAAGAAGCGAATTTGTCTTGCTGAAACTGACATAGTCTTCCATTGTCTGGCTGATGTGAATCATGCCTTTCATTGCGCCGAGGTCAATGAACGCCCCGAAATTTGTTATTTCAGAAATAACTCCAAGAACAATTTCATGAAGTTCCGGTTTCCAGACAACTAATGTAAATCTTGAACTGTAATAAGCAGCTCCATCGCCGGGAATTATCACTCCCTCGCCGACTTCCAAAACTTCGACGACGGCAATGCTCTTCCCTATTTCTTTGTCGTAATAATTTTCATATGTTTCCCGAAGCTGATTCTCGACAGCCTCTGCAGTTGGCATGCCAAATAATTTCGGCTCAACTCTCACATAATCCTCGACTTCCGCCAGATAGAACATTGTTAAAATTAGAGCAAAAATTGGTTTTTAAAGTTTTTTAACAGCCAACCACCGATTAATTTTAAAAGGAATTTGTTGCTTAATTAAAATGAAAAAACAAAGAAGGATATTTATCGCAGAAAGAACGCCCGCAAGAATGAAAGAAGGAACCATTTATGTTATTCCCGTGCAGGACAGCAGGCATATCTTGCACACGGAAATTTCAAAAGGTCTTAAAGTTAAACTGGTTTCAGATGAAGATTTTATTTTTCCAGAAGGTTACGGAATGGAAATTACAGGATATGGCAGTTATGACGGAAGATTTACAAATGAAGTTTATTTGGAAAACGAAGGAACAAACAGCAAGCGATTCAGCGAATTTCTTGAGGATTTATCGAGGGAAAATAACGCTTTCGTGTTGATTAAATAATTCCCAGTTTTTTCTTTCCTCTTATTACCATCTTTGGATTTTTGATTTCCCTTTTGATTTCCCTGTCAAGAGTTGCAATGATAATTTCGGGATTTTCATCAGCGAAATTTATAATTGCTCTGTCTGTGTTTTTTCCGTCCAATTTAAATGTTTCAAAATTGTTCGCGTTCAGCAATTTTAATGCAAGTTCTTTTTTTAGTCCCCTCAGTTCTTTTATAACTTTGTCAGGAATCAATATTTTCATTCCCAGCATTTCCAGCTCTTCAAAAAAATCTATTTTTTGTTTCACGCATGTGAGAATAAAATTTGTATCCAAGAGAATTTTTTTCATGCTTTAATGAGTAATCTCTAATATAAAAATATAGCGCATTATATTTCGCACCATATAAATGTTTTAATATTATGAAATATAATAATTAAAATGTTAAACTCCGGATATAAAGGCATAATGTGTGTTGAAGTTTCCAAGGATTATAATAAAGAAAATGGATGGCCGGAGACAATATATTTTGTTCCGTCTGATGGAAAAATCAGGACATTTCTTGAACACGGAAGAAAACTTGAAGAATTTAATTTTGAAAGAATATCTTGGCCAGATGCAATCCGCCATGTGGTTGTTTATGATTTATCTAACATTGAAATTCCCGACGAACGCAGAAAATTAATAGGAGAATCTGATTTGGGAAAACTTTTACAAAAATAATTTTTCTAAAAACATTTATTAACTAATTTGCTTATTTACATTTATGCATGAAAAAGAACATCTGCTGAAGGTTCTTGAAGAAACAAAAAAAGCGCTGAAAGAAGATAATGTTCTTAAATTGAAAGAATTGAGCAATCAGACCGTTCACACTTCATCTGTCGAGCAGGATACGGACAGCATTATGATTGCAGTTATAATTTATTCCTTAAGCAAAATTATCGAGAGAAAAAACCCGCATAATGCAAAACAATGCTCTGATTTTTGCAGGTTCGCGTCGGAGGAAATTGACAAGGCAATAAATTCCCTGAAGAAAAACGATGAAAAATCGTTTAACCAGAATCTTGAAGAAATAATCAAAAGAATAAACAAACTTTCTTCTAATTTCAAGAAATATATGCAGGATGTTTTTGCAAAGGCGAGGATAAACAAGGCGTCGAAAATTTACGAGCACGGAATTTCCATGGAGCAGACGGCAAAGCTTCTTGGAATTACAATGTATGAACTTGCAGGTTATGTCGGACAAAGAGAAGACAGGACAACTCCGTTGACGAAAACGCAATCAGTCAAGGATAGAATTAAACTTGCGATGAAGATGTTTGAAAAATGAAAATACGAAAGGCGACGATGAGAGATGCGAAAGAAATTACAAGATTGCTGAACAGCGACGAGGGTTATTTGAAGATTTATCTTGGGGATGGTTTTGATTTAAGCGATGTGAGAGATTATTTAAACCAAAAATTAAACAGAGTTTATGTTTGTGAGATTGACAAGAAAATTGCAGGGGTTTTTATTGCGCAGTTTTGGAAGAATTATATTCATTCTCATCTTATTTTTGTGGACAAAAATTATCAAGGAATAGGTATTGGAAGAGCATTAATGAATTTCAGAGACAATTTAGCTATGAAAAACGGGAAATTTTTGATAGAATCTTTTGTTGAGGAAGATAATTTGAAAATGCAGAAAATCCTAAAAGGTAGAGATTATGCTAAAGGTAAAAAATATATTTGTTTTTATAAAAAATTAAAATGACAAAATCAATAATTTTTGATTCCGGCGCATTGATAAGTCTTACCATGGCGGGTTTGATTCAGGAGTTGCGTGAATTAAAAAAGATTTTCAACGGGAAATTTTTGATAACAGAACAGGTTAAGAAGGAACTTGTTGACACGCCGTTAAAAATAAAAAAATACGAGCTTGAGGCGATGAAAATTCAGCAGCTCATCGACGAGAAAGTTCTGGAAATGCCTGAATCATTCGGAGTTAAAAATGCCGAGATTGCAGCAGAGAATCAAAAAATTCTTGATATTTCAAACAATACTCTGTTTACAAAAGAAAGAGCAGTGCATTTAATTGATTACGGCGAGGCTTCGTGCCTTGCATTGAGCAAGATATTAAATTCAAGAAAAATTGAAAATGTAATTGCCGTCGATGAAAGAACAACAAGAATGCTCGGCGAAAAACCGGAGAATTTGAGAAAGTTTATGGAAGATAAACTTCACATGCCGGTTTATGCAAAAAAGGAAAACTATCAATATTTTGAAGAATTCCGATTCATACGCTCGACTGAACTGATTTATGTCGCGTACAAAAAAGGAATTGTAAGATTCAAGAAAGGCGATGTTCTCGACGCTCTGCTTTATGCGTTGAAATTCAAGGGTGCCGCGATTTCAGGCGATGAAATTGACGAGATAAAAAGGATGGGATGAGATGCCAAAAGTAATTTTCAAACCGAAGAAGAATCTTCTCTTTTACCGAAAATACCAAATTTAGAATAACTTGCTCCGCCAGATATTTCTCTTGAAGATTTTTTTGCTAATCTAAAAGATTTCGTAGACATTTTTCCGATTCTGCTAACATCTTTTGATTTAAAATTCTCTCTGGAATGGTCAAGAACTTCTTTTAAGTTAGACATTATTTTATGCCTATTTCTATATTCATCTACTATGACTATGTCTCCCCTATCCTTATTTACTCTCGCACAAATATTATGCTTGGCTCCTGTTTTTTTATCAGTTGCTACTACACATCTGGGAAGTTTCTTTTCTTTTACCATTAATCTTCCGAGAATTATGCATTTTTATATTTTTTCTTACCCGCATTTTCCCTAGGGAAATGCTCATGACTGGAATTTTTTCAAAATTCCGTTAATTCCGTTTTGCAAGCAAAACGTCATGGGCACGGAGGGAATCGAACCCCCATCTCCTGGGCTCTCCGTAAAATTTTATTTCTACGCTGGAGCCAGGTAGTCTACCACTAGCCTACGCACCCTTGATAGAAATAAGAAATAACTGATTTTTAATGCTTTTTGTTTATCTTTTTATTTTCTTTCTTAATCCTCCTCTTCCATATCATCCATCGTCAATTTCCACCTGTTTGCTTCATATTCTTTCCACTCTTTCTTGTTTTTAGCAGAACATTCATCGCAATATTTTCTTTTAAATTTTGAACGTTGAACTACATCCACTTCCTTTTTGCAGTCCGCGCATTTTATATTTACAGTTCTACTCATTTTTTTATCTCTCTGGATTAATTGAAAATTATTTGTAATCAAAATTTATAAACTTAATTTAATATTTTTTTCACTCCAAAAATAAAACACTTCTTTTTAAACTTGCAAAAAGAGATAATCTCTTCTAAATTAATTGAGGTAAAAATGTCTCTTAACGGCGAACATTACATTTGCAAAAAGCACCAAAAGATAAAATACTACAGCCCTGCGGTGGAAAGATGGTTTTGTGTAGAATGCGAAACAGAGGAATACGAATCATAAAAAATATAAATCTCTTTCGGCTTCTTTAGATATGCCTGTAAAATTAAAATGCGGTTGTGAAGTTAAGGAAGACGGAACCTTTGTTCTCGGAAGACATTGCAAGGATTCGGGTTGCAATGAATGCAATGCAATGAAAGAACTGCATCCATTTGGTAAGAAGAGGTTTGAAGAAGGGAAAGTTTATTGATTCACAGATTCTTCACCTTCCCAAAATCAAAAACTTCTCCGTCGTCGTTGATTGCATTAACTTCAAAGTTTTTCAAATAATTGTGCGGGATTACAGAAAATTCTTTTTCATTTTCGTAATATTCTTCGTTAACAGGCGTGCCTTCAATCATGCCAAAGAAACTCGGTGCAATAATAACTTCTTTCTCATTGTATTTTCCCGTGAGAAAGCATTTATATTTTTCGCGTTTTATGTTTGCCTTGTCTGATAAAAAAACTGACGGATGCAAATGCCCTATCACCCATGTTTTGACTTTTTCATCCAGGATTTGTGGAAAACTCATGTGCCCGTGAAAAAACATTATTCCGTTTGAGAAATAATAATTTTTCATCTTTTTTCCCGCGAAATCAAATTTGTCGTGATTTCCTTTTATCAAAATAATGTCTGAATCCCTTACATAATTCTTCAGGAATTCAAATATTTTATTTATATAATCTTTTTCTTTTTTTTCATAGCTGAAATAATGCTTCAAGTCGCCGAGAAAAACAATTTTCTTTAATTCATAATTTTTCTTTTTTATTGTTTCAATGATACTTTTCAAATTATTTATTATGTCTTCAAGCTGCGTCTCCGGAATTAAAATTCCTGATTCTCTTAATGAATGCTCATAGCCAAGATGCAAATCGCCGACTGCAAGGATTCCATTCTCGGGGAAGAAAACAGATTTTTGGATGAAGATGTGTTGTGGCATGTATTCTGAAGAAGATAAATACTTAAAAAGATTGAGTTATTTCCTTAAAAATGGATTCAGTTTACACAGAAATTGGCGGAGTAAGATATTTTGGTAATGGAGAGATATTAAGGATTGGCAGAAGAAAACTTTATGAATTTAGAAATGGCACCTTAAGGCTGTCTATGTCTGAAAGAGATTTGGAAAAAGCTATAAATTCTACAGATTGGAATTCAAAAAATAATAGTAATTTATCTCTGCCCGGAATTTTTTCAGTTAAAGATGGAAATATTTTGACTTTCCGGGGTGTAAAAGAAATAGTTCCGGTAAAATCCAAGAGAGAACCGCTGGCAGGATTTGCTCAATATAGGATTAGTTTGTCTTCCTAATTTTCATTTCCTCTCTCCAATAACTTTCAAATGCTCTTCGTGAATTCTTTTCAGGAATTCCTGCCTGTCTTCTATTTTTATCAAGTCGCTGTATCCCTGAATGATTAGATTCATTGCAAACGGCGACGGCAATTTTGTATCCTTGATTTTAATTTTTACTTTGCCGTCTTTAATCCAACTTATAACAAGTTTTGCATTTTCAATATCCATCAAGTCTTCCATAACTTCTCTTCTTGCTTCCCTTAAAATAGGAAATTCGTTTGTTATTTTTTTTACAGCATGAAAAAGAAAATGACTTTTCATCTGCTGTTTTCCAACGGTTTTGCTTCGTCCCTTGTAACTTCTTAAAATCATTAAACTTCTTGTTGCGCAATGCCTGAATCTTCTTGCAAGAACGTCTGTTTTTTCAATCGCTTCCTTCAGAATTTCAGGAAGATTTTCAGGAGAAATAACATTTAGAACTTTTTCAATATTTAATTTCTCGCCGGCAATGTAAAATCCGTTGTCATTAATTCCGATTTCAACATCTCTTCCGCCAGCTCTTCCAATTAAAAATCCAATAGCTCTTGAAAGTGCGTCGTTAACTCTTCTTCCGTACATGCTGTGAAAAATCAGATAATTCTTCTGCGACTTGTATCTTTCAACAAGAATGAAGTTTTCGTCGGGAATTTCAAGGAACTTGTCCTGCTCATTAAAATAATTGTAAATTGATTCTGCTGTTTCCTGCCTTATGTAAAGATAATCTGAAATAAGTTTTTCAATTTCTTTTCTTGGTATTTTTGAATTCAATTTCTGCTTCATGAATTTCCTGAACTTGTTTATTTCCAAGCCAGAGTCAAAGCTTAAAGGCAGCATTTCTGAAAACCACGACGGAATTGTCGGTGCCCTGCTTATTTCAGGCATTACATAAAGGTTCATGCCTCTTGTGTATCCGTAAACATATTTTTTTCCGCCAAGAACGAAAATGTCCCCCTTTTTCATTCTCTCAAGAAATCCCTCGTCGATAAATCCTATTTGCTCTTCTACTTTTGCAAGTTTTACCGTTATAAAAGATTCCTCCGGAATTGTCCCGATGTTTGTTAGATACAAAACCCTCGCCATTTTTCCTCTTTTTCCTATTTGTCTTGTTGTAGTATCATACCAGATTTTGCTGTAAACATTATTTTTGTCCAAGTCATATTCTCCCGCAAGATAGCTTATTATATCAAGGAAATCTTTTCTCAGTAGCGAGGAATAACAATAACTTTTTCTTATCAATGAAAACAATTCGTCAATGTTCCATATCTTGTAAATTGCCATGCCGAAAATTTGTTGTGAGAGAACGTCGAGGCAGTTTTTTGGAAAATAAATCTTGTTTATTTTTTTTTCAATCATTTCTTTCTGAATTACGCAGCATTCAACCAAATCGTCCCTGTCTGTTACGATAAATCTTCCCTTCGCTGTTTCGTGAAGTTTGTGCCCTGCTCTTCCGAGTCTTTGCAATGCCCTTGCCGAGGATTTTGGCGAGCCAATCATCAGAACCAAGTCGATGTAGCCAATGTCAATTCCCAGTTCAAGCGAAGTTGAGCAGACAACGACTTTCAGTTCCCCGTTTCTTAATTTTTCTTCAATGTCAAATCTGTATGTTTTGCTTAGGGATGAATGATGCGCAGCAATATTGTCATCGCCGTAATCTGTCGGAAATTTATCCTTGAGATGACTTACAATTCTTTCTGTTGCAGAGCGCGTGTTTGTGAAAATCAGCGTTGTCTTGTGTTTTTTAATTAAAGCGTCAACTAAACTATAAAAATTCGGCATTACGTCCTTGCCTTCAATCAAATCTTCGACAGGCGTTAAAACATCAACGTCAATTTTTTTGTCAAGCGGAACTTTTACAAAACTTACTTCCCGCTCTTTGTCTTCTCCGACTAAATATCTTGCAACTTCCTCCATTGGTTCGACGGTTGCGCTTAATCCAATTTTAGTCGGCCAGATTTTGCTTACTTCATTTAATCTTTCCAAAGTCAGAGAAAGATATGTTCCTCTTTTGTTGTCCATCGCGTGAATTTCATCAACGATGCAGAATTCAACCGCTTCCATTTTCTCGACGAATTTCTTGCTTGTCAAAATTATTGCGAGCGATTCGGGAGTTGTTACAAGAATGTGCGGCGGTTTTCTAAGCATCTTTGCCCTTTCGCTCGTCGTTGTATCGCCTGTTCTCAAGCCAACACGGATTTCCTGAAGTTTTATTCCCTTGCTTTTCGCAAGTTCATTGATTTCTTCAAGAGGCTCGACAAGATTTTTGTGAATGTCATTACTCAATGCTTTTAATGGTGAGGTGTAAACCGCAACAATCCTGTCATCAAGATTATTTCTCTCGGCAAGCCCGACAAGATAGTTAAGAATTGAAAGAAATGCCGTGAGTGTTTTTGTTCCTCCTGTCGGTGCTGAAATTAAAATGTCTTTTCTTTTCCAGATATTCAAAACTCCGTACTGCTGTGTCAGAGAAAACTCCTTGAACTTTGAAAAAAACCATTCACTAACCAAAGGATTGAGAATTTCTTTAATCTCCTTCTCGGTATATTTTTCAGCTTCAATTACAGACGTCATTTTAAGAATACGATTTATATACTGGAGAATATAGGTTTAAAAAGTTTTTATGTTTCATAATTTACAATGGAAAACAAAAACGTCGGCTATTTGATTTTGGGAATCGCGGCATTACTTGTAGTCATAATTTTTCTTTTTCAGTTTGCATTAAAAGAAATTGTCAAGGGAAACTGCACTCTTGCTCACGGAGGAGATTCATGCCCAATGTACACCACAATAAATCAGCAGACTTATCTTGCTCTTGCGATTGTCGGAGTCTTAATTGTTATCGCAGGAGTTTTGATTTTTACAAAGCCGAGGGAAAAAATAATTGTTAAAACAATAAGAGAGAAAAAGAAAAAGTTAAATCTTGAAGGACTTGACAAGGATGAAAAAAAAGTTGTCAATCTTCTTCTTGAGGAGAACAACGCAATGTTTCAATCCACGTTAATGGAAAAACTTGAAATTGGAAAAGTGAAAACAACGCGACTTCTTGACAAGCTTGAAGCAAAACAACTCATAGAAAGGAAAAGAAGAGGAATGAATAATATTGTTGTTTTGAAAGATTAAACTGAAGAAAAATTTAAAATAAATTTAAAAACATACTTTTATAAATCAAGTTCAAGATGAAATTATATAATAATGACCTTTAGGTTATGTGGTAAGTTCTTGGGCGTAAGCTTAAAGAGCTTGTAACTCAAGAAATATTTCTTGATATTAATAAATAGTAAAACAGATATTGTAATATGAAAACATTTGAAGAGCTTGGAATAAGCAAGGATTTATTGAAAGTTTTGAACAAAGAAGGTTTCACAGAACCGACTGAAATTCAGGAAAAAACAATTCCCTTAGCTCTTGCCGGAAAAGATATCGTCGGTGGTTCTGCAACAGGCAGCGGAAAAACTCATGCGTTTGCATCTCCAATAGTTGAAAATTTGAAACCAATGAAAACGGTTCAGGCGCTGATTTTAACACCGACGAGAGAACTGGCGGAACAGGTTTCAAAAGCAATTGAAAATTTTTCAGGCAGCAATAAACTTGTCGTTTCAGCTGTTTACGGAGGAGTAAGCATTGAACCACAAATAAGGAAACTTTCAGTTGCAGACGTTGTCGTCGGAACTCCCGGAAGAATTCTGGACCATCTGGAAAAAAGAACTTTAAAATTAAGCGAAGTGAAAATTCTTGTCCTAGATGAAGTTGACAAGATGTTTGACATGGGATTTCATAGAGATGTTGAAAAAATAATAAGCCAATGCCCGAAAAATAGGCAGACAATGATGTTTTCAGCGACGATTTCTGGCGACATAGATCATCTCGCCAGAAAATACACAACCAATGCCGTTGAAATTTCCGCAAAATCTTATGTTGATAGTTCAAAACTAAAGCAGGTTTATTACGATGTTGACAGCAAAATGAAATTCTCGCTTCTCGTTCATCTGCTGAAAAAAGGAGGTTCAAATTTCGGAATGGTTTTTTGCAGCACAAGAAGGAACGCAGACTTCATCGCCCACAACCTGCAGAAAATAGGCATTAACGCAATGGCTATTCACGGAGGATTGGTTCAAAGCAGGAGAATTGCAATCTTGAAAGATTTCCACCAAAAGAGAATCGGTATTTTAGTCTGCACAGATGTCGCGGCAAGAGGCTTGGACATTAAAGAAGTAACTCACATTTACAATTATGATATTCCCCCCACAGCAAAGGAATACACGCACAGAATCGGAAGAACCGCAAGAGCAGGCAAGGAAGGAATTGCAATAAGTCTTTTATCAGGAAGGGATTATGAGAATTTCAGAAATATCTCCAAGGACAGCTCTTTGAAAATTGTCAAGGAGGAAGTTCCAGAATTTGACAAAGTTGAAGTTAGCAGTAATTTTACCCGAAGAGAGAAATTTTCCGAGAAGAAAAATTTCGGAAGGGAAAATAAGAAGCCAAGATGGGATACCAAAGACAGGGAAGACACGGGAAGAAGATACGAAAACAAACCAAGAAGAGACGACGGAGAAGAAAGAAATTTTAGAGACAAACCAAGAAGAAGTTTCGGAAACAGAACAGGCGGAAGAAGTTCGGGAAGAAGTTTTAGCAGAGGAAGAAGAGATAACAAAAATAATTCAAGTGGAAGAAACACGAGGCAAAGAAGCGGCGGAAGAAGTTTTAGGAGAAGGTGAATAATATTGTTGTGTTGAGGGGATAGGGAAATGATTTTAAGTTAAGGATTTCTAATAACAAAATGAACACAAATAAAGAATGGAATTTTATAACAAAAGAAGTGCATAAAGAAAAGCCGACAAAAGAAAATTTGCTAAAAAGAGAAATGCTGTTTGCCCTTCAGGTTTTGCTTGCAAGCAAATATGAAATTAACAAAAAAGTTTATGCAATGGCGAAGAAGTTTTATGTGGGGATGTAGAAATATATTTATAATCTGATTCTTGTTTATAACTAAAATGAATTTAAGTAAAAATCAAAAAGAGAAAATCAAAGAACTACTAAGAACCAAACTAAATGATAAATTATCCAAATATGTAAGAGAAACAACTTCTATGCCTTTCCTTGTGAAGCTTATGCAGGATTCTGAAAAGGTGGCATCTTATTCATTTATACATTCATTAGCCACAACATTAGGAATGTCTGTTTACGAGAAGATTGCCGAAATCGTAGCATCAACTAAATATGATGAAGTTAAAACCGGTTATGATGTTGAAGGAGAAATTACAAACGAAGAAAACTCAGTAATTTCTCAAATTCTTCAAGAAATTAAAAATGGAGCAAGAACGACAAATAAAGAACAAGAAATTAAAGAAATCTTGAAAGCAAAAAGCAATGGTGGAAGAAAGATAAAGATTAGGGCAGATTTATTTTTAAGAAGGGGAAATGATGAATATTATATTGAGATAAAAACAGCAAAACCAAATATAGATGTTTTTGTAAAATCCAAACAAAAATTATTAGAATGGGTTGCACTTAGAAAAAAGAAAGTAAATACAATCTTAGCAATTCCTTACAATCCTTATCATCCAGAGCCATATAGCAGATTTACAATGCAAGGTTATTTGGACGAGGAAAAAGAGCTTTATGTTGCTGAAAAATTCTGGGAACTTCTTGGTGGAAAAGGAACATATGAAGAAGTTTTGGAAATCTTTGATGAAGTGGGAAAAGAGTTTAAAGAAAAAATACAGAATAAGATTAAAGAAGTTGCCGAAAAGAAAATGGATATCTAATTTTTAAGATTTATTTCTCTATTATAACTAAAATTTCCAAACCACATCATAGGCATATTCTGCTAATACTCTTTGCCTTGCTTCAATTTCTGCTTTTGTCCATTTATAATTAGTATTTCTCCACTGTTTTAATAACTCTTCATTTAATTTAAGTTTTGTTTTCCTGAATTCTTCAATTTTTTCTTTTAATGGCTTATTTCCAATGGAACCATTTATTCTTTTAGAAACCAAAGTTAAATTACCAAGTAAATTGACATAGTCTTTTACCTCTTTTTTGTTCAAATTCCATTCTTTTGGATCTTTTGGCAAGATATGTTCAATATTTACAGAATTAAAATCTGTTTCTTCACTCTTACCCTTTTTTTGATTTTCAATTTTAGAAAGAATATATTTAATCAAATTATCGGGATACTCTAAATCCATAAACTTTTCAATAAAGGTTTCTTTAGTGGGATAATGTTTTTCTTTTAATTCATTTTTAAGATTACTGAAGATTTTTTCTATATTTACCCGCCTAACTTCTTCTTTATCTTCTTTTACAGCCTTTTGTATTTCTAATGCATATCTAAAATAGATTTTTTCAACAACATTACCTGATAATTTAGAAATTGCAGAAAAAGCAAAATGGTGATTTTCTAACATTTTTAGAAAATTTGAAAAGTCTAAGGGAATTCTTTTATGGTTCATTAACAAAGCAAAAAATATTGGAAAAGGTTGGGTAATCCCCATAATCCTCAATGCCTTAAAAACATCTATCATTTTTTGAACTTTCTTTGGATCAAAATCTCCCCAATCATCAACAAAGGTATCGCCGACTATTTTATTATAAAACACTGATGCTGAATGTATGTTCTCTAAAAGCTCATCATAATTTTTAATCTCTTTTTTAATTTCTCTATATAGTTTTTTTTCAGTAACAAAGCCATATTTAGACAACCAAAAGTATCTAATCAATTTAGAAACAGTTAGTTTACCCTTAACATCTTCAACATTATTCTCTATTTCCGACCATTTATCTTTTGCAGAATCTTCTTCATCTTTTTGTGGTTTTAATTCACCAAAAATATAATTTTTGAGCAAATCTGCAGTTGTTAAACTAGCACCGCGAGCATTAACTGTTTCAAAAAGAGAATATGCATCTTCGCTACTTCCAGTTTGGATAAGAATTATTTTAAAATTAAAAATCTTCTTTTTTAAGTCATCTAAATATTTTATTTTCTCTGAAGTATCTTTTTGATCTATCTCTTTTTTAATTTTGTCTTTCAAAAACAAATAATTCTCTTTAACTTGTTTATGTTCTCTTCGTTTAATCTTTGTTGGAAAAGGTTCTCTTTTTTGAATATGTTTCTCAAAAAAATCGAATAATGAATCTCCACATCTCAGTCTAAATTCTTCTGTCAAATCAATTTTATCTACAAATGCTATCAACTCTTGAGTTTTATTTGCTTTCTTTTCTTCTTTTAATTCTTTATATAAATCTCGCAAAACAGCAAAAAATATAGTCAAGCTAATCAATCTTTGTTGTCCATCAATAACTTCTACAAATTTCGTTTTATCTGTGTTTTCATAATTAAAAACAAAGGAACCTATAAAAGTTGAATCATCTTGAGTTAAATCATTCCATAAGTCTTCTATTTCAGTAATCGTCCAAGAATAAGGTCTTTGATATCTCGGAATAATATATTTCTCTTTCTCAAATAAGTCTTCTATTTTTTTGTCTTCTGCATCAAATTGTAATTGAGACATAGTTTTTTTAAATTCTCTTGTTTTATATTTCTTTTGGTTTGAAAAATTCTAATACCCTCTCTTTGTTTTTATCGCACTCTTTTTACAATCAAATCTCTCCATCATTTACTTTTTTCTCATATGAAAAATAATTTCTGCATAAGGTTGTCTGTCTTTTTCTGTTCTGTTTAAAACAGGTCTTTTGAATTTATCAACGATTATTAAACCGCTTTTTTCAGCAATTAAAGGGTAAAGATTATATTTGTCATTCGCTACAATAAAATAGTCTCCGTTAGGTTTAACAAATTTACTTATATTAATTAAAACTTTACTTATGCCCTCGATATATTTATCTTTTGCTTGTTTTCCTTGTCCTTTATGTAAAGGACCTATTTCTTTGTCATCTTCTCTTGGAATGTTAAATAATTCATAAGAATAAGCATGTTGTTCGTGATAGTCTATTTGCCCAACATACGGCGGAGAAGTAAAAATACCATCTATCTTTTTCTTTAAAAGAAGTTTATGAAATTCTGGATTTTTCTTTTTTATTTCTTTAAATATGTCTACTTCTCTAGAATCTCCATGTATTACTTCTGAATGAACTTCTTTTTTAAGAGTAGAAAATTCATTTAGTCGTTTTATTGTATCATAAGTATATCTTATTAAATGTTTAACAATAGAGTTTATTGGAGTGCATATTTTTTTATGTTTTGAACAATAATATGGACCAATTTGGGGTTCTGTTAGAGTCGCTAAGTCTGAGTGTTTTGTAGCCCTGCATGAACGTGCGGTTCTACTTAAAATAATCCTTAAAGCATTTTTTAATTTTTCATCTTCAATTCTTTCTAGAAATTTAATGTAATAAAATAATTCTTGCCTTACTCTTTTAGGAAACCATTTATGCAAGAAACTATTCATATTTTTTTCATTTAATAATTCTGATGAATTTTTTGTTCCGTTCTTTTCAAAAAACTCTTTATTTTCTCCTAAAAATTCTTTAAGTTTTTCTTCCCCATATCTTTTTTCATCTTTTATTATTCTTCTCAAAACATCTCCTTTAAATTCTGGATTTGGAAAGTATTTTTTATTGAATTCGTTTAATTTTTCTTTTAGTTCTACATCAAAAGAATCATCAAATACTTTCTGGCTAAATTCTCTTGTTTTGAAACATACATCTCTGGCAGTCCTGTCTAATCTAACTAAGTCATATTTGTCTAATTTAACTTTTGATATCAAGCAATTAAAATCAGAAACATCTATCCCGATAGAGTGCAAACCTAATTCTGAGGATTGGACAAGTGTTGTTCCACTTCCCATAAAAGGGTCCAGAATTATATCTCCTTCGTTGAAGAAAATCTGCTTTTTGAATGTATTAACATGGGAGTTCAAGAAATAATCTACTAATTGAGGAATAAATTTTCCTTTGTAAGGGTGTAATCGATGAACATGCTTTGTAGTGTCAGACTCTCTTAAATGTGAGAATGACAAACTCCAATTTAAATCATTACCAAGTTTATCTTTCCAAGATTTTTGTTTTCCTTTTATATATTCATCATAATAATCTTTTAATTCTTCGAGATTTACTTTTATTTTTCTTTGTTCATCAAGATACTTTTTAATTTTAGCATATTGAATTAAATAACTAATATTAGAAGGAGTTACAGGTCTATCTAAGTATTCAGATGCCCATATTGCTGCCTCATTTAGATTTAAAATCCTGCGATTTAAAAAACCCTCCTTTAACTCAGTCATATCTTAACATGGAAACAAGAGAATATAAACTTTTTGGACCATTTAGTAGTAATGTCAAAAAATGGGATAAAATTCCACTTCCTCCCTCCTCACACCAATAACCCCAGTAACCAGTTTCATCAAAGCGGTTAAATAATTCTCTTTCTTTTGTTTTCCATGGAAATAAAAATCAAGAGGAGCAACATTGAATTTTATGCGCAAATTGTAATCATAATCGTGCTTGCATCTTTGTTAATTTATAATATCGGAAAGCCGACGGGAAATTCTACGGGATTAGGAATTGTTTCAGCTTCATCTGTAATTCCTTCGGGAATCCCTGCAATTTATGGAAATGAACTTGGAATAAAGTACGATGATGTTAGTCCTAATGATCCTAAAACAACAGATGCAACAATAAGACTTTTAGGAAATATTGATAGGAGTGAGAGTTTGGAAAGTGCAGAGATGGAGAGATTCATTAACATCTTGTATAATATGAACGATGGAATTTCATGTGAATATTGCTGCGGAGCGCGCTCTATAATTTTTGAAAACGGACAGCCTGCATGCGGATGCGCGCATAGTTATGCAATGCGCGGTTTGACTAAGTATCTGATAAAATACCATGGCGATGAATTTACTGACGAGGAAATTCTCACAGAAGTTGGGAAATGGAAAGTTCTCTTCTTTCCCGGAATTATCCAGGGAAAAGCAGATGTAATGAAAAGCCAGGGAATAGAAGTTGATTATATTAATCTTACAACAAACAAGTACAGGGGAATTGAACAGGGAAAAGCAAGCGGAGGGATGGTTGGAGGATGTTAATATGGAATGCTGTGAAAATAAAGAAAAATATGGAGGCAAAAAAATGGACATAAAAAAAGCTGTTTTGTGGGGAGTTATTGCTGTTTTGTTTTTGGCAGTTGTTTATGTGACTTTCTTTAAGGGAAGTTTTAATACAGAAATAGTTGGCGCGTCAGGACAGGCGGCTGCAAAATACTCCGGTATGGTTGGTGGATGCTGATTCATTAAAATGAAACTAAATAAATTTTTTATTTTTGGAATTGGAATTTTAGTAATAGCAAGTTTGTTCTTTTTTCTAAAGCCGAACACAAACGGATTTGCTGCGCTTGATAGTTTTGATGGAGAGGTAAAATATTACAAGTCTTTAACCTGCGGC
>JBBSYQ010000039.1:0-5606 GCA_038045145.1 Nanobdellota archaeon | reverse complement strand
TTGCGTTTATAATTTCTGAAAAATATAAATTAGTCTAGTAAGACTATGCCAAAAAATAAACGCGCTAAATTAAACTCATTGAAAATTGTTGTTCTAATTTCTTATTTGTTTGCGGAAGTTTTTACATTTATGGGCATAGACAAAAATTCTCATTCTGCATCAGACACATTAAGACCTTTCATTTTAATTTCAATAATTTTTACAGGAATATTAATTTTTTCGTTGAAAAAGGTTAATGCCAACTTTTATAAATAATTTTCAACTCCGTTTTTTGTGAGCCTGTAGCTCTGTGTCGGCCACGCTTGGACGATGCTCGAGTGAAGGCGAACAAAGTGAGCCTGTAGCTCAGCCGGGTTAGAGCACTGCTCTGATAAATAAAGGAAACCAAGGTTTCCCTTATCAACCTTTCCTTTAAGTTAGGTTCAGACAGGCAGGGGTCCGAGGTTCAAATCCTCGCAGGCTCATTTGATTTTATTTGAACCGTAGGTTTAATTTGACAACTTGTTGGCGAATTAGGCCGAACTTGTGAAAGCCCAAATCCTCGCAGGCTCATGAATTCGAAATCTCTGATTTCGAAGACATATGCGAAATCTAAAAGATTTCAGCTATGAGCATTTTCGGAGAAAATGCGGATGTTATCGAAATTTTATTTCAGTCAATCTCATCTTCTAAAAATTAAAACTCAAACTTTAAAAACACATTTTTTCTCTTGTTAAGATAAACAATTTGTCGCCGATTATCCTTGACTGCTCTTGGGGGAATTGGCGGCGGAATAAAAATAAAAAATGGCTCAAGGATTTTATCATTACATTGCGCAAGCATGGAAAAAACCGGACATAAAAGTGCTTAGGGAAAGAATGGTTGAATGGAGAAAAAGTGAACGGTTTGTAAAAGTTGAAAAGCCATTAAGATTGGATAAAGCACGTGCATTAGGATACAAGGACAAAAAAGGATTTGTCATAGTTCGTGCGCGCGTTTTGCGCGGAGGACACAAACGTTCGCGTCCAATAAGAGGAAGAAAAGGAAAAAGAATGCACACAAGAAAAAATCTGAAGATGAACTATCGTTGGATTGCAGAGCAAAGAGTCGCTAACAAATACAGAAACCTGGAAGTCCTTAATTCTTATTTGATAGGAAAAGATGGAATGCATTATTTCTATGAGGTTATTCTCGTCGACCCTGAAAGACCAGAAATAAAAAATGACAGAACAATAAATTGGATCGCAAGAAACACAAATAGAAACAGAGTTTTCCGCGGATTGACTTCGGCAGGAAAAAAATCCCGTGGCTTGAGAGCAAGAAAAGGACGCGCACACAAAACACGCCCGAGCGCGAGAGCAACAGGACATAAGGGAAAATGATAATAGAAAAAAATCTAACTATTTTTGAAAAACTAAAGTCTCCTAAAAAATCGAAATTGAAGGATTTGGATTTTATATTCAGAAGAGGAACATATTTAGTGGATGAAATTTCTGGTGCAAAAATAATTTATGTATCTCCTTCAGAACTTCAACCAAATCAAATTGGGGGATACAGGCCCTTAACACATACAATTAGAATTGCAAATGATTTGCATCCGAAGGTTGAAGAATTTGTAAGATATCACGAATAGCTCACGCAATGGGAATAAGAAGTGAAATATTAGCAGACAGAATTGCAGAAGAAATAGTAGGTTATACTATTGACTAAATAAGCCTTAATAACTTCTATTCCTAATTGACCAGTAAAAACTTCCCCTATCCAAACAAACTATGAAAATTCTTCTCTAATCCTGTTGCTTTATGAGCCATTTCCCTTTTTTTGTCTGCAAGTTCTTTATTAATATCATAAATATTTTCTTCTAAAGACATCGCCGAGAAAAGTAAATCTTCCCTCGCCATAAATAACCAATATTTCAAATGATTAACAAATTGCTCTGGATTCTCATCATATGCCTGTCTAATTCTAGATTTTTGAGAATCTTCTATATTAAAACCAAAAATATAATCTTTATTTTTTATTATAATACTCCTCCCCTCTCTTTCATCTAATTCCTCGCATTCTGAACCAATAATCTCATTCATTCTTTTAGCATCATCCCAAGTTAACATACCTAATTTCATTACTTCTCTTTCTAAGGTGGGCATATACCTTTTTAAAGATCTTAACCCAAATTTTGTCTTGAGTTTATACCATTGTGCATCTTTTTCTACTTTTTGAACTCCCTCTTTGAATTTATTAAAAAGCTCTAATTTTTTATTTGATGTCTCTTGATTAAGTTCATAAATCTTTTTTCTTAAATCTTCTCCGAGTAAAAATCCATAAAACCCATTGTTGCATAATAAAGATAAATCTGTAACTGCTTGGTCCATACAAAATTCCAAAAGACCCCTAAATTCCTTTTTATCTTTTTTATATCCTCCCACCAATAACCTATTATCTTTATCCCATCTAGGTTCTAGGCAAAAACTAAAAGAATATGCCCCCATTCACTTCAGTAGTTAGATCTCTCCTCATATATTCACTTAATTTAGGGGAAATAGGACCATCTAGATATTTGTTCACGGGATTGAATAAATAATTCTCTGCCAATCTGCCTAAAGATTTGGTTACACTCATACTCTCCGATTAAATAATATGTTTATAAATGTTATGAAAAGATATTGTTAACTCTTCAGAACTTTTCAAAAAACCTCCAACCATAAAACTTGTAAAAATCTCGCAAATCAAATAATACTATGAAAAACCCTCAATCTTAAAAACTTCTGTTTCTTAATTTGTTAATGTTTAGTAAAAAGGAAAGGAAAGTTGGAGATTTAATTCTTGGAATTGCTGCAATTTATTATTCATTTAAAAAAACCAAAAAAAGAGATGACTTGTTATTAAAATACAATAAATCCGACGAGTGAAACGAGGAGCAAATCATGTTATACAAAAAACTTGCAGAACTTTACGAAGAACTTTCTGAAAATCCGAGCAGGCTTAAAAAAATTGAAATTCTTGCAAAATTCCTCAAAGAACTTCATGAGGCAGACAGAGATGTTTTATATTTGATTCTCGGAGACATATATCCCGAATATGACGAGAGAAAAATAGGAGTCAGCAGTCAGATTGCAATAAAGGCGATTTCAAAGGCAACTGGAACTGAAAACAGCGAAGTCGTTAGCGAGTGGAAATCCGTCGGTGATTTGGGAAAAGTTGCTGAAAAATTGAAGAGTAAAAAACACCAGTCAACTTTCAACAATCATGATTTAACAACTGAAAAAGTTCTGGCTAATTTAAGAAAACTTCCTGAACTTGAAGGGAAGGGAACTGTAAACAAAAAACTTGATTTGATAATAGAACTTCTCTCATATGCATCGCCAATTGAATCAAAATATCTGACAAGAACATTAATCGGGGATTTAAGAATAGGACTGAAAGAAAGCACGATAAGAGAATCAATGGCTTCTGCATTTTTCACAGAGAAAAAAGAATCTGCAAAAAAAATTCAGGGTGCAATTGACAAGACAAATGACATTGCTCTTGTTTTTGAAATGGCAAAAAAAGGAAAATTAAAAGATTTGGAAAAAGCAGAGCTTGAGGTAGGCAAGCCAATAAAGGCGATGCTGGCGCAAAAAGTAAAAACAGTTTCAGAAGGATTCAAAGCGCTTGGAAAACCCTGTGCAGTGGAATACAAATACGACGGATTCAGATTGATAATTCATAAAAAAAACGATAAAGTAATCTTGTTCACGCGCCGTCTGGAAAATGTAACAAAACAATTTCCAGAAGTTGTTGATTACGTAAAAAAATATGTGAAGGGAAAATCATTTATCCTTGATTCAGAAGCAGTTGGTTTTGACAAAAAGACAAAAGAATATCAGTCGTTCCAGCACATAAGTCAGAGGATAAGAAGAAAATACGGCATTGAAAAAATGCAGGAAGAACTTCCTGTTGAAGTAAATGTCTTTGATATCTTGTATCATGAAGGGAAATCGCTCCTTGACGAGCCGTTTGAAAAAAGAACAGAACTTTTGAGAAGGATAATCACAAGTCAGAGATACAAAATAATCAAAGCAAAACAAATCATTACAAGCGATGAAAAAAAAGCAGAAGAGTTTTACAAAAATGCATTAAGGGACAATCAGGAAGGGGTAATGATGAAAAATCTGAATTCTTTTTACAACCCTGGAAGTCGTGTAGGGCATATGCTAAAAATAAAACCCGAGGAAAGAGATTTGGATTTGGTAATTACAGGAGGAGAATATGGAAATGGAAAACGCTCGGGCTGGATTTCCAGTTTCATTCTTTCATGTAAAGAAGGGAACAAATTTCTTGAAATTGGAAAAGTTGGAACAGGAATAAAAGAGAAAACAGAAGAGGGAATTTCTTTTGAAGAATTGACAAACAAATTAAAACCATTGATAATAAAGGAAAAAGGAAAAGGCGTTGAAATAAAACCCAAAATTGTCGTCGCTGTTACCTATCAGGAAATTCAAAAATCACCGAATTACAATTCTGGATTTGCATTAAGATTCCCGAGATTCACTGCGTTGCGTCCGGACAAAAATCCAAGCGACGCAAACACTCTTGACGAAATAAAAAAAGATTTTGAAAATCAAAAAAGAAATTATAGGTATGGATAATGGATTCAAGAATACTTCTTTCAATATTGTTTGGATTAGTTTTTATTGTTAGTTGACTTGCTCAAAAAAAACTTGCAAAAAACAAATTTAAAAAACACGTTGTTTGCTATTACTTGGATTTCATATTTCTTCCTTTTAACATTCTTTTGCCATTTGCAATGGTTTTCAATTTGAGTCTCTTATGGTATTTTGTTCCTCTTTCAATTATGGGAAATATAATTTTTCATTTCTATCTCTGACCGAAGATACATAAAAAAGAAAAAATACAAAGCCATATCTACAAAGGCTTGTCAAATAAACTGACTTTATCGGGATATGTCCATTTGCTATTCTCCATATTTGAAACTGTTTTAATTATGTATTTTCTGTTTGTTCCGATAAACGGGATTGTAGGATACTTGGAAATAATTTTAACAGGGATATTTTTCATGGGGATGATGATTCTCTCTAAGAAAATTCATAAAAAATACTGCTTATCTTGATGTGCTTGTGGGATTTGCGGGATTGATTATTGTGTTGTATAAAATATTTTTTTAATCAAGGGATAAACTTATAAATTATATTTGGTAATTATAAAAATGAAAGGGGGGATAAGATTAACTTTATTTGCATTTATTTTACTTGCGAGTTTGTCATTGATTTCTGCGGAACATCAAATTTCCCCGACATCGCTCTCCTCAAACCTATATGGATACTCACAATATACAATAACAATAACAAACACCGACACTTATGCTGATACAGGAGCAAGCACCAATATTACAAGGGTGGATATAGTCTTGCCCTCAGGATTTGTTTTTACTGGTGGAACAAATGCCACAAATAGCGCCTCAACATTTTCAAATACCTCAACAACACTTTCATGGATAAATTCTTCTTATGTCATCGGCTCGTCCACAGGGGGCGATAATGCAAAAACATTTTCTTTTTATGCCAATGCAACAACGTTGGGGGCGTTTAACATAACAATTGCAACCACAAATTTATCAGGAGTATTTC
>JBBSYQ010000038.1:0-5263 GCA_038045145.1 Nanobdellota archaeon | reverse complement strand
GTCTGGGACATCGGGAAAAATACAATAGGATTATACAAGGAAGAAATTGCAAACCTTGGACCGCGGGAAGCAGTTTTTTTTAAAGGCGCGCCGGGAATGTTTGAATACAAAGAATTTGCCGAAGGGACAAGAGAATTGCTTAATGCAATGGCAAAATCAAAAGCTTTTTCAGTCATTGCCGGCGGACAAACTTCCGACGCTGTGAGAAAATTCAGAATCAATAAAAAGAAAATTGGTTATGTAAGTTTAAGCGGCGGTGCTCTTGTGAAATATCTCGCGGGAGAAAAGTTGGTGGGATTGGAAGCGTTGAAGGATTAACTTCCCAAACTTTTATATTTGTTAATTCTCCTCAAATGCCTTCCTCCTTGAAACTTCGTCTTCAAAAACAATTCAATCGCTTTTTTCATTTCATTTTCTGAAACAAATCTTGCTCCCATGCATAGGACATTTGCATCATTATGCTCTCTTGTTGTTTTTACAATTTCCAAATTTTTTCCGTGATAAACACTTGCACGAATTCCTTTTAATTTGTTTACGGCAATTGCCTCCCCTTCCCCGCTTCCCGCGACGATAACACCTCTTGAATCTTTATTCTTGCATTTTAACAGCGAGCGTGCCATAGGAATAACAAAATCGGGATAATCGTCGTCTTTATTGTAAACATAAGGTCCAAAATCCCGCGTTTCATAACCTTTCTTCTTGAGCCAATAGCGGATTTTGTTCTTCAGTTCAAATCCCGCGTGGTCGCCTGAAAGATAAATTGTGGGTTTCATCTAAAAAACCTCCTCTTAAATTTCACATTATAATCTGGCATTGAATTTTCATGATAAATTGAAAGCACTTTTAATTTGTTTTTTCCCGTGTTAATTATTCTGTGTGCATAACCTTGTGGAATTAATGCTATTTCACCTTTCTTCATTTCTATTGTTTTAATTATTATTCCTTTTTGAATAAACAAATTTCCACTGCCCTCGAGCAGAACATAAAATTCCGGCGTTTTCTTCTTGTGAACATGCCCTTTTGTAAGATAAAATTCCCCATGAAAATCTCCCGGATTTACAACAGTCAGCGTCAGATTAATCGGACTGAAACTTTTCGTGAATGTTTCATAAATAACGGGATTTCTTTTTTCCAATATTTCTCGCAATTCTTTTTTGTCTTTGAAATTATCTTTTAAGTCAGAAAGTTTCCGCGTCTTCTTTTCCCCGTATTCTTCAATTTTTCCGATTGTTTTTTTGTAGTTCATTTTATCCCTTTTATTATTAAAGCAATGCTTTCTGACTTATAAAATTTCCTAATCGCGGGAGTGTTAGGAATTAGGGAGTTATTGCGTTTTTCTCCTCTCCTGTTAAGTTGCGGGAGTTTTGATGTTTAATTGCGTTCAATAGCATATTTTCCCAAGCGTTTCCGTTTATTCCAACCCCAACTTTATCGGCAGGAGTTAATTTATCTCGTGAGTTTTTTCTTACGAAATTATGGAATACCTTAAAGCCATCTTGATACTTTTGAACTTCTGTAATTCCCCGTCTTATTTTCTGAAATTCTTTTTGATGTGAGTGATGGCTCTCTATTGCATTATTGTTAATCTCTTTTCTGTGTCCTCTTATTGACGTAAATTTTACCTTTCTTGAAGTTCCATAATTTCTAAAAGTTTTACGACAACCATCTTCATATCCACGATAACCATCAACTATAATCTGAAAGGGGATTTTTCCATTCTGTTTATGTGCCTCTGTAAAAACCTTTTGTGCGTCTTCCGATTTTCTGCTTCTTCCTGAATTAATTGAAGCCAATAAGAATTTACTTTTGTTATCCATTACGTTCCAAACATAATCGTAGTTTGTATGTTCTTCATTCTTTCCTCTCTTGCTCAAAACCAAAGTTTCATCAGCGTTCCAAACTCCTTTAATCTTTGGTTGGATTGTCTTACTATATTTTTCCATAACTTCTGAAAATCTTAAAACCCATTCTCTAATCGTTACATGAGAAATACTTAATCCATAAAAACTTTGAAATTGTGCGGATATATCACGATAAGACAAACCACGATAATAGCAATCCATAGCCAAGCAAACTAATTTTTCATTTCCTTTAATGTTTTTGATTGGAGATAAAACAAATCTCTTATGACAATCTCTACATTCATATCTTTGCTTTGTGCCTATCTTTGTTTTTCTTATTCCCGACTTAATCAGATTTTCAGAATTACATTCGGGGCATAAATCTTTTTGTGGTTGCTCTATGATTAAATTTATTTCTTGCTCTACTTCTGGTTTAATCTCATACTTCTGTTTAATCTTTTCAAAAAGAATGATTGCTTTAATGTGTTTGCAGTAAAGATTTTTTCCACGACATCTTAATTCAAAATCTTTGCACTCGCAACTATAAGCATCTATGTGCGTTACTTTGTATTTCCTGTCTGAAAATTCAGACGGAACTAAATAAGTAAATTCGTCAAGGGTTTCAGGATTTCCCTTCTGCAATATCTGTTTAGCCCTTTGCTCTCTGGTTAATGAAAGATTTTTAAGTTCTGTATTATTTATCATTTTGTATTCATTTGATTTAAGAGTTGGATGGATGCCTGCTCTCTTCGGAGAGCAGTTTATGATTATTTCTTTATTATGATTATTGCTGTTTTTTTTGCATATTTTTTAGGTAATACTATGTGTGACGAATTACTGAATGGTTGTATCTCTTTTTCAAAAACATCTTCGGGAAATTTAAAATTCTTCATAACTTCTTCAACCATTTTCATTCCTTTTTCAAGTTTGTTCAAGTTAATTTCAATCTTTAAATGATGATTATTTTCGCTATTCTTATTGTTTGTTTTTTGCATATATACATTAGTATATACCCACTTATAAAGATTATGGTGATAAAGTATATACATTTGTATATTCAAAAAGGTATTTATATAAACTTCTCTTTTACAAATTATGAAAAAGAGATATTTGAAAGGGGGTTTAAGAGATATATTCTATTGAATACAAAGGTTTTTAATACCTGTAAATTTTTAAAAAGTAATGGAAGACCAAATAGAACTTATAAAAAAATTTGAATCTGCAAGTGGGGAATTTGAATTTGTAAAATTCAAGGATTTATCTACTACAGAACAAAAAAGATTTAGTGGGAGTGATAATGAAAATGAATTAGTTATAATTCAGAAATCATTTAATCCAGGATTTCATATTTTCCCTTTGAAAAATAATGATTTTATAGGTTTTATCGTTAATAAATTAATCGAGGAGAATAGTCAAAAAAGAGAACTTTTAAGAAACCCTTTTTCTTCTTTTTGACTAAATAAAATAAATGGCTTGTTTGGATACTATTTATGTTTTTGTTCCAGATATTTCTATTTTTAGAGATGCGTTTAATTTAACTCAAGAAACACCTAATCAAAAATCTGCACGAGATTTCTTGAACTTTTTAGCAAAACAATCAGAAGAATCTGGTGGTTTCAAATTTCTTAGATGCCCTGGAGAATTTCTTGTAAAATTGTTAAATGACCCTTTGTTTAATAACACTAAAATTTGGGGATTCCTTGGATTGATTTTAAGATATGGTGATGTTTCTGATAAAAACATAAAAACAGAAGAAGAAATTGTTAAATGTTATAACCATCTTAGAACATACAAGAAACCAATTTTAGTAAGTAACGATTCTAAAAAAGAATACAAAGAATGCGACCCTCTTACAACATCACAAATTATGCAACTTTTACCGACAATTATGGGTGACAATTCCCAGATAGATAGAAAAAATTAAGAACATTTAGTAGGTAAAGTTATTGGTTTACAAATTTCATTTTTATTTTCTTCCCAATAATCCCTACAACAAATAATTAAATTATTGTCTATATCTGGAAAAAGTCCGTTAAGTCCCATTTTTATTGATTTAGTTCCTTTCTCAAAAACCCATCCGCCCGAAGAAGTATTTTTTTCTTGCTCTTCACCATTAACAATAAATCTACACACTAAATCTTCATTTTGTTGAGTTACTAAAGTGTAATCAACAGTTCCAAGTGTATCCCTAATTGATTCAAGATTAGAAGGTGAGCAAATTAAATTCCAATCTAATCTTTGAGTAGTGTATTCATAATGCTCTGTAGAAGAGTCATATTCTGTTGAGTAATCATTCCATTTAACTGATAAAATTTTAAAATCCTCGCCTGTCAATTCGGTTTTAGTAGAAGTATTTGTTTTATTAATTGAGATGTAAACACCAAAAATAATTACGATAGCAACAATAACACCAATAAGAATTCCGATAGTATAATCCTTATGCTCTTTAGCCATTATTCCTTAAAGGAATTATTACTTAAAAAACTATCCAAAAACTCCCGCCCCTTAACACCATTATCCGCCACCCGAATACTTAACACTCCCCCTAATCGCTAAACTTTTATACTCCCTAAACTCTTTTTTATAAGATGGTGACAAGCAAGCTTCTTCAGGACATGGCAAACACTTTGAGAAGAGACGTGCTGCAAATGACAACCGCGGCAGGAAGCGGACATCCGACGTCGTGCATGTCTTCTGCCGAGATTATGTCTGTTCTTTTCTTTGATGAAATGTCATACGATATTGGAAATCCGTTCAATCCGGACAATGACGAGTTTATTTTAAGCAAGGGGCACGCGGCTCCGATTTTGTATTCTGCATTGTTTCGTGCCGGTTGCATTAAAAACAATTTGATGGATTTGAGAAAATTAAATTCCCATCTCGAGGGACACCCTCTTCCGCGTTCTATGAAATGGGTTAAGGTTGCAACAGGAAGTTTGGGACAAGGGCTTTCTGCAGGAGTTGGTTTCGCGCTTGCCGCAAAATTACAAAAACGCAGATTCAGAACCTATGTTCTCCTCGGAGATTCGGAAATGGCAGAAGGCTCTGTTTACGAGGCTATGGAACTTGCAACTCATTACAAACTAAACAATCTCGTTGCAATAATCGATGTTAACCGCCTCGGACAGACAGGGGAAACAATGTTTGGACACAATTTGCACGCATACCAAGAAATAGTTCGTGGATTTGGGTGGAACGCAATTATCATAGACGGACACGATGTTAATGAGATAAAAAAAGCATTTTCAAAAACAAAGAATTCCCAAAAGCCGACGGCAATAATTGCAAAAACTTTCAAGGGAAAGGGAATTTCTTTTCTTGAAAACCGGGAAGGATGGCATGGGAAGGCGCTTAATGTCAGGGAACTTGACACAGCTCTGCGCGAACTTCCATCTCCTGAAATTCCAAGGATAAAAATACAA
>JBBSYQ010000037.1:0-14348 GCA_038045145.1 Nanobdellota archaeon | reverse complement strand
TTAAACATTGATTGCTTTTTAAACAAAATCTTTAAGAAAACCCGCTCTTTAATATTTTTCTAATTAAAACAATTAAAAATTTAAACACCATTTCATAAGAAATTTAATGAACAAAATAAAATATCAAATTCTGCTTGGATTATTTTTGATATCTTTATTATCATCTGTAATGCTTTCGTTTCAGCAGACATCGGAACTTTGCGTTCCAGGACAGGGTTGCGAAATTGTCCACGCCTCAAAATACAATTACACTTTCGGGATACAAAACTCATATTTAGGCGTGGCGATTTTTTCGTTTCTCTCGATAATAACTTTCCTGCAAATAATAAAACCTGCAAAAAACAGAAAAAATTTAATCCGTCTTAGTGTTATTTTAAGTTCAATAATAGTGATTTATTTTCTCTATCTCCAGCAGTTTGTGTTGAAGGCATATTGCAAATACTGCCTCATTATAGATTTTAGCATGTTGATGGCATTGTCCGTCGTCGTAATAAAATGGAAAGAATAAAAGCTATCGTGTTTGACGTCGATAACACGGTTACTGAAAGTTGTCAGCAAATAAAAGATGAAATGTCTTCTATCCTTGAAAAAATCCCGGCGGAAATCGCCTTCATAAGCGGCACAGGAGTTTCTGAATTAAAAAGAATGCTAAGTTCAAAAATAAAAAGAGAGCATCATCTTCTGGCAAACACAGGAACACACTATGTCATAGTTTCTCCTTTGGAAGAGCGGGAAATTTTAAAAGAAGTCCTTTCTCAAGAGCAAAGAAAAGAATTAGTCGGTGCGTTAAAAATTTTAAAAAATAAATATAACCTGCTCCCTTTAACCACAGAAGAAGACCAGATTCAGGACAGAAATTCCCAGGTAACTTTTTCTGTTCTTGGCAGAAATGCTCCTTCTGAAAAGAAATATTCTTACGATCAAAACAAATCAAAAAGATTAAAATTTATAGAATATCTGAAAACATTAATCGACGAGAAAAAATACGAGATAACCATCGGCGGAACTACCTCAATCGACATAACGCAAAAAGGCAAAGACAAGTGCATTGCAGTTGGGATGTTTATGGAAAAGAATAAAATTGAAAAAAATGAAATAATTTTTTTCGGTGACCAGCTTCAACCCGGAGGCAATGATTATCCTGTAAAAAAATTAAAAATAAAATGCATAGAAGTAACAAATCCGTATGAGACATTAAAAATACTCGGAGAAATGTACAATGAATTCTGAAATTCTCTGTCGGGGAGCGGAAGCGGTAATAATTTTAGAGGATAATGCAGTGATAAAAGAGCGAGCAAGAAAATCCTATCGCCTTAAGGAATTGGACGAAAAAATTAGAAAGCAGAGGACAAAATCAGAAACAAAACTTCTTGAAAAAGCATCTAAAATTATCCCGGTTCCTATTCCTATAAAATCTGAAAATTATTCAATAATAATGCCGTTCATCGACGGAAAAAAACTTTCCGCACATCTAGATAATTTCTCAATGGAAAAACAAAAAGAAATATGCAAGCAAATCGGCGATTCGGTTGCAAAACTCCACGATTCAAATATTATCCACGGAGATTTGACGACGAGCAATATGATTTATGTTGAAGATTATTCCATTAAAACCAATAAATTAAAATCGGATTTTTCTATTAACACTTCTTCTGGGAGGGTGGGCGGGAATAATCGAGCCTCAACGAATCAAAATTTCAAGATTATCCGCCATGAGCCAAGTTCAAAAGAAAGTTTTATAAAGAAAACCATAGGTTGTCTTTATTTCATAGACTTCGGACTTGGTTTCATAAGCCGCAAAATCGAGGACAAAGCAGTTGATTTGCATTTGCTAAAACAAGCGCTGGAAGCAAAACATTTCAAGAATTGGGAAACTTTGTTCCATGAAATATTGAAAAATTACAAATTCAAGGATTCAAGAAGAGTCATTGAACAATTGAAAAAAGTTGAAAAAAGAGGAAGATACAAAGGAAATTATTAATCCGATAATAAGATAGCCCTGCCACCAGATGACGTCGCTATGGCAGATGTTCAAGGTGCGATAGCCCTGCCAGGATTCGAACCTGGGTCTAAGGCGCCAAAGGCCTTCATACTTGACCGCTATACTACAGGGCTTTAATAAGTTCAAAAAAGAATTATTTATAAGGTTACCGAATATAGTATTAAATGTTTTCGGAAATTTCGCATTCTTCCCAGAGGAATTCGCAATAATATTCCCCGTAATTTTTGCTTTTGGATTTACAATTTATATGTTTTACTTATTCATAAAACTGGAGAATATATTTATCAAATCATCGGAATAGTTTTGTCACTTGTTATCTTAACTGAAATTTGCCATAGAATTTTAAAGAAGAAATCATTCTGGTTAGATTAAACCCTCACCCAAAAACTCGGTCGTAAAAAATTTCCCTGTTTATCTCTTGTCTCTTCGGAGTTATCTGGAAAAAATTTCTAAGGGAAAAAGGATTGTATTTTTCTCCGACAAGAATACCTGCAAGTTTCCTGTATTCAACGCTCCCTTTTGAATTTTTCCTGTAAGAAGTGTAAGGTGAAAAATTTGACAGAGATTTCAGAATATCTATGTCGTACGGAATAACCGCCAGAACAGGCACGCCGGAAACATTCTCGATTTCTTCAAGAGTCAGTTCAAAATCTTTGTTATGCACTTTATTTAAAACAAGCCCGTTTATCGGCGTGTTTCTCCGTTTTGCAAGTTTAACAGCTCTAAGAGTCATGCTTAAAGTCGGAACATCTGGCGTTGTAACAATAATTAACTCGTCTGAAGCAAGCATAACCGCGAGCGTTTCATCATTCATCGACGGAGAAGAATCAATTACAATAAAGTCGTATTTTCTCTTAAGAAGTTTTATTTTGTCCCGCAATTCAAATGGATTGACGGAGATGCTCCCGAAAACAGACGCGGGAATAACATCAAAATTCCCGAATTTATGGATTGAACTGACAACATTGGCCTCCCTGCCAAGAACATGATGAAGTGTAACTCTCGGTTCAACTATCTTCAAATGCAATCCCAAATTAGGGGCGGACAAATTTCCGTCGACAAGCAGAACTTTTTTTCCAAAATCTGAAATCGCATCGCCGAGAGAAATCACCGTTGATGTTTTCCCGACACCCCCCTTCAAGCTTAAAATTCCTATAACCTTGCACATAATGTATAAACAAAATTAATGTTTAAATAATTTTAGAACACGCAATTTTCCCGAGAAATCAGGGGGGAATATTTTTAATCCATAGTAAACATTTTGCGAAAATTGCAGAAGAAAAGATTAAACAAATCAATCGGCTTTGTTTGGAAAATCCTTTTTACTGACTTATTAAATCTGTATGTTCGCTTCGCTCACTATTGATATAATCCCCACAACAAATAAATATTCTTACATTAATAATTTAAATTAATCCGAGTGTAGAGGCCATCGTCAAAGCGTTGCCGACGGCGAGGCAATTTAAATAATAATTATCTTTTAAACAAAGCCGACCGAATCAATAGTTTTAAAAATCAACTTTTCAATTTAATATCGTGCCAATTTAAATCAGAGATTTCATAAAATAATTTTACAAACTAAAATGCCAAAGAAAAAAGCTGAAAGCAAGGAAAAAGCGGAAAAGCCCGAGAAGATAACAGAATCCGAATTTGAAAAAAAAATAATAGAACTTGCAAAAAACGGAATGACATCCGAAAAAATAGGCGAAGCCTTGAGAAAACAGGGAATACATCCTAAAGAATACGGAAAAAAAATTTCAAAAATTCTTAAAGAGAAAAATCTCTATGTTAATCCTGATTTGAAAAATTTAAACGAGAAAGTTGAAAGAATAAAAAAACACAGGGAAAAGAACAAACAGGACAAAAAAGCCCCTAGGGAAATCACAAGAATCCACTCGCATTTAAGAAATCTGAACAGATATTTCAAAGTTGCTCAATAAAAACATCTGGCAAATATTTAAAACCCCGACTTTTTTCTTTAAAACATGATACCTGAACTTGAAGAAAGAGATTTGGTTTTGTGCACCGTCGAGAGAATTGAAAAAACAATCGTATTTGTAAAAGTGCATTTGCAAAACAGGGACGCGGATGGGAGCATAGTCACGTCGGAAATCGCTCCGGGAAGGATAAGAAACTTGCGTGACTACGTCGTGCCGAAGAAAAAAATTGTCTGCAAAGTCCTGCGAATTTCACAAACAGGAAACATCGAACTTTCCTTGAGAAGAGTCACGCCGAAAGAAAGAAAAGAAGTTATGGAGCAGAATCAGCAGGAGAGGAGTTATACAAGCATTTTAAAAAATATCCTCGGAGAAAAAGCGGACGAAAAAATAGAGGAAATAAAAAAAGAGGGAGGAGTGTATTGGTTTGTGAAAGAATCATTGGAAGAGCCGAAAAAACTTGAAAAGATTCTCGGAAAGGAAAATGCAAAAAAAATTCTGGAATTGGTCGGTTCGGAAAAGCAAAAAAAAGCTGTGATAAAAAAAGAAATAAATTTTAAAACATATCATCCTGAAGGAATTGAACTAATAAAAAAAATACTCGGAAGCATAAAAGGAGCGGAGTTAAAATACATATCCGCCGGCAGATACTCTATAAAGGCGGAATCAGACAATCTTAAAAAAACAGACGCGGAATTAAAGGAAATTTTTTCCGGAATTGAAAGAGACGCCAAAAAACAGAAAATGGAATTTAGCATTAAAGAGAAGTAAAAGAAAGTTAAAAAAATTCCGCCTGGATGAAAATCAAAATCACAAAGCTTAAAAAAAGAAATGAATTTTGGTTTCTATGGAGGCGGCACTGATTTCTCGTAAAGCACCAATGAGCATATTATTGGGTATAATTTTTGACACATCGACGAAGAAAATTTTAATCGCAAAGCGCAAGAATCCCTCCAGAATAACCGGATTAACATGGTGTTTTCCGGGCGGGAGAATAGAATTTAAAAATGCAAGGGAAGATTTGGATAAATTAATAAAAAACAGATTAAAAGAAAAAACAGGACTTGATGTCGAGAGTCTTGGTTCGGTTTTCGCGGAAGCTTATTCTGCAGAAGAAGGACTACTTTCAATTTATTATCTGTGTGAAATCACCGGCGGCAAAGAAAAAATATGCGATGAATTTGAAGAATTCAGATGGGTTTCCCCAAAAGAAATAGAGAAGCATTTCAGCACTTCCCTGCACCCAAATTTAAAAGAATATTTAATCAACCTCGCATAAAGAAATGTTATGAATATCCGAATTTGTAAAAGGAGATACAATAACAAAATTTTATTAAGGAAATCATGCAACTAAAAATATGTGATTTATGCAGGATTTATACTATGAAAAATGCCTGTCCAAAATGCAGCAAGCCGACAAAAGAAGCGCATTACAAATTCAAAAAATTTCTGAAAAAAGAGAAATTAATCAGTAATCAACCTTTCTCCTAATTCCCGCAGATAATTATAATTTTTATCTGACAAAACTCCCTCTTTTCTGCCTTCCTCAACAAGTTCTGCTGTTCTTTCTCTGGTTTTTGCGGTAACTTTGTACAAAAAATCTCGTCCCCAGTTTTCCAAACCAAATTGTCTGCCAAGAGGATTATAAAAATTTAATTGGTTAAATAAATGCTGGGAACGCTCTCCATAAGGAGTGCCGAAATCAGGAAAATGTTCCTTAATCAAAGGATGTTCCCTATTTGAATAAAGTAATCTTTGCAGTTTCTCATCAAGATTATCCTTCCCTTTTTTAAACCATGTTTCTGCAGGAATAACAGAAAGAATAGCGGCAAGAACATACGCCCTCTTACTAACCTCTGTCGGTTTTCTGAGATCAACAATCATCTCCGCCCTTGTCATTTTTTGCAACTCCTCAAGAGATAACATTAAAAGAATAACAAATCAATGTTTATAAAAATTGTTATGCTCCAATAAAAAATCACAAGACAACTTCAGCGTCGCTGAACATTGATTCTATTCTTACCTTTCCCGTGCCTTTTGAAATCTTTCCGATGATATCCACATCATATTCTTTCCCTAAAAGATTTTGAATAATTTCTTCCTTGTCTTCATTTGAAACAGACATGATGAAACCAACGCCGCAGTTAAATGTTTTATACATTTCCTCGTCGGAAACTCCTCTTCTATATAACCTGTAAAAAATTTCCTGCGGTTTTAATCTGTGATTTCTTTTTATTAATGCATCATTTTCTCCAAGAAGATTTCTCAGTTTTGTGTAAGCCCCGCCCGTAACATGACACATTCCGTGAATGTCAAATTTTTCAATCAGCGGCAAGACATCATCATAATAAATAAAAGTCGGCGTTGTTAATTCTTCAAGATATTTTCTTGAATGTTTTGTTCCAAAAATATCCCTAAACTTTGTAAAACCATTTGACATCCAACCGCTGCTTTGCAGTCCTATTAAAACATCGTCTGGTTTGGAATAATTATCTCCTTGCTTAACATATTTCCCTGAAACATTAACGCTTATTTCCAATCCTCTCATGTCATTATGTATTGAAGTTTCTCCGGATGCTATTCTGATATTTCTTTTATCGCATTCAGATGCAATGTTTTCAACAATATTTAAAATAAAATCAACATCTTCTTCTGGGACCATGATATGATTGTTCAAGACTTCAACCATGAATCTCCCCACTAATGCGTCATTTAAGTTCATCGCCAAACCATCCAGCACAGCCCTTCTCGCAGAATTAATCTCCGGATAAATTCTCGCCTTCCAGTGATAAATTCCCTTAGTCCCTATTCCGTCGGTGGAAGCGGGATTTTCTGTTTTGTGCCCGTGCTTTCTCAATATTTCTAAAATCCTTTTAGTATAAGGTTTCGTTGTATCGTACATTTTAAAATAATTTTTTCTGTTCCTCCATAACAATTTCCCCATAAGTTCCGTCATAACCTGGTTTTACTTTTAATTTTCCTTCTCTGTTTTTCAAGATTATATCAACAAGCCCGTCGTCAAATTTTTTCACAAGCATTTCTTCCTTGCTTACTTTAAGCAAAACATCAAGTTCATTTCCAAAATTTTCAATTAGACTATTATAAACAGCCCATGCTTTTTTCGACGATAAGCCTATATCAAATCTGAAGGAAATTAATTCATGCAACGGAATAAGCCAGTAAAATGGCTTCGCGTTTTTTGGTTTAAATCCTTTTTCCATTTTTGCAATTTCCTCAACGCGATAATCAACTCCGATAATCATTGGCTTTTTACAGATAGGACAGATTCCGTTTAATTTTCTTGTTTCTTCAGGAGAACACGAAAAATTGCAGTTTCTGTGTCCGTCATAATGATATTTCCCGTAAGCAGGCGGCGTTTCAATCGTGGCTTTAAATCCTTCGCCTGTGCGTATTGCTTTAATTATGTTATCATAACTCAATTCAGGAACTTCAAAAATTGTTGCCTCTCTTCCTATTCTCCACGGCCAGAAACTGTGTGCGTCAGAAAAACTTACAACATTAACCTTTCCGTCGGCAACTTCTTCAAATCTCCAAAGCATCGCGGGATCGGCGGACATCCCAGATTCAATCGCATAAATTTTGTCTGATTGGTCTAAAAAACATTCCTTTAATGAATCAAAACCCTTCTTGCTTCCAAACAGCCCAAACCAAGGAGTCATACAATGAGCAGGAATTATTTCTATTTTATCGTCGATATTTTTTAAATCTTTAACAAGTTGTTCACAACTAATCCCGAAGATTGGCCTGCCGTCATAATCCAATCTTCCCTTGCTTCCAAGATATTTTGTAATTTTATCTGCAATATTTTTATTCGGTGCAAAAATCAACAAATGGATTGCCCTCCCTTTTCCGCCCTGTGAAAACATTAAGCTAATCTCTGTCTGCCATAAAAATGCAAATCCTGATTTAGTTCTTAAAATTCCCTTGTCATCTTCCTGCAATTTCTCATCAATTTCTTTTCTCCATAAAGGATGCTGAAAATCTCCAGTCCCCATTAAATTCAATCCTTTAATCTTCCCCCACTTCTCAAGGTTATCAATAGTGATGTCTTTGCTCGTCGCTCTCGCATAACGGGAATGAATTTGCAAATCAGCAATGACTTCCATTCCATAAAAAAGAAAAAATAGTTTTTAAGAATTTTGTTTATTTTGAACTTGATTTCAAATTAAAATTATTTTCTATTAACCATGTAATCCAAAATTCTTTTTGTCGATTCTATATCACCTTTGATAGTATACTTTTGGATTCTTTCCACTTCTCCTCTGATCAAATCAATTCTTCTTCCAAATGTTGTTCCCTGAGAATGCATCACCACTTCGTTCCAATCTTGTTCAGCTCCAGGACATGCAAAGAAATTTAATTCAGGGTTCTCTCTTATCACAACACTGGAAGAAGTCATAAATGCTCTTAATAAATGAAATTGTGAAGCAACAATATATGATGAATTTAAATTTTCTTTAGAAAAATATCTGACTAAAGATTCTGCTTCAGCCAAAGTATGATATCCTTTGCTCGTATCAATCTCCAAAGCTTGAGGAGATATCCCATAATCATTTAAAAGTCTTTCCGACCAGGGAGAAAATCCCGGGAAACCGTTTTGTTCTGGCATATCATCAATAAGAACACATTTTGTCAGACCTTTGTCTAAAAGTTTTCTAGCTGAAATAAAACTCGCTTCTTCATTATCGCTTGTCTCTCCAAAAAGATAAATTCCATCAACGCCTCTTAATCTTTCTTCATTGCTATCTACCCTTATTAAATCGTAAATGTCAACCAAGTCTGCTAAAGAACGCAATCTTATCAATTCATTTCTAAGAACATTTTCCTGCATTTCAAATGGAATAAAAGATCATTTAAAAAGATGTTGTGCTATAAAAAATTATTTCTTCTTCTGATAAGCAATCCATGCGATAACTATCAACACAGCAAAAGCAGCAACAACCCACAACCATGTAAGATTTGTCTTGCCTACTTCTTCCCCGCCAGTATCACTCACTCCGACTTCCTCGCCACCTTCTGTAAGAACTGTCTTCTCACCAATTGAGAAGAAACTGAAAGAGGTTACTTCAGCGTCGTAATAGTAATAATCCCCATCTTCATTGGTATAAGATGTTGTTAACTCATTCCACTTTTCATTTGTCTCGTCAAATTTGAACATTGAAACATCTTCTTTATTCAATCCATTTTCACTTACCCAAGATTTCTTAACCTTTGTTAAGATTACTGCTTTATCCAGTTTATCTGCAACATTGCCAACCTTTATCTGCAAATACTGGTAAGTCTTCCCTGCCTTTTCCACAGAAACTTCTGCCGGCTTTGATTCATACTTCTTAACACTTAATGTAACGCTTTGTGCTTCGCTATTAACACTAATCTGAATCTCTTTAAGTCCTAATTCAGGATCTGTATATTCCTTAACTGAAGGCACTCCAGGAGTTACTGTTGAAAATGTATGGGTTGGAAGCGTTGTTACTCCAGTTTCAGTGCCAGCACCACTACTAGAACCACTAGCACCTGCACTACTTCCTCCTTGCTCAACAGTGTAGGATCCTGACGCAGTTGCAGTATTTCCTGCCAAGTCCGCAAAACTGCATGATTCAGTATAAGTTCCGGTACTTGTAGTTGAGGGGGTTGCAGTAACAGCAGTTGCACTACTATTCTCCCCAGAAAGATTATCACTAACCGAGCATGTGCATGTTACAGTATCTCCTAAATTAACCGTTCCCGGAGTGCAACTTACACTTCCTGTTGGATTGGTATTATCAATCCTAACATTACTAATATTGGTATTATTCACATTACCATTTCTGTCCTTAGCTTTAATACTAATATTGTAAACTCCGTCAGGAAAATTATTTGTATTTATTGTAAGATTCCAGTTGTGTCCAAATGAAGAAAGTTTAGTAAAATTAGACATATTATAACTTGCATTCACAACAGATGAAGCATTATAGATAGTAACATTAACTTCAGAAATTTCTGTATAAAGGTCGTTGCCAAGGCTAAAGTTACCATTATCCAAAACAGAAAGATTTAATACAATAGAGTCCGAAACATTTACCCAGCTTCTATTATAAAAATTAGATCCTGTCACATTAACTTCGTATGGTTTTGTTGTATCATTAACACGGATTGTAATGTTTGTTGAATTATACCATGTAAGAGGCAGAGGCGCAGCACCACCAGTACCATTGAATAGCTGGATAGTTATGTTGTATAATCCCGGGGTCAAAGCAGTTAAATTGAACGAAATAGAAACATTACTCATACTAACATTCCCAGGAACAACAGCAGAATTAGCAGTATTATTTCTCCACGTTAATTGATTTCCATCACTGGTATTAGAAAAGACAATAGAAAGGTTGGCACTTGTTGTACCTTCATAAACACTCAAATTCATTCCAGTATCATTTGTTCCATTAGTAAAGAGAAAATTTTTCCAAAGAGTAACATTAATTACATGTATAGTAGTTCCAATACTATTATTAAGAGACATATTAAATGTGAAATTAGTATCTTCATTAACATTAATACCCGTTGCCTTAGTAAAATTTATTGTAAGATTTCCAACAGCAGAGTCTAAACTCCAAAAGTTAATTGTATCCGCAACCGCAAACCCCATCATATAAACCAAACTCACAGCTAAAACAAGAACAAACATCAAATCAGTGAAATTTTTTCTTTGCATCTTCCTCTTTTCCTTTTTTAAAATAATTTTATGATATTTATAAATCTTTCTTCTGGTTTACAACTCCAGAGATGAATATCTTAACAAAAAAGAGTTTATAAATGTTTTTTCTTTCAGAAAAAAATTTACGTCGGGAATTTAGTTAAATAAACTATAAATATCGGTGATAAAATAAAAAATAATATTGCAATGAAAAATACCGGCGATAAAATTTGCAAAAAGAAAATCTGTTAAAACTGCGTCTAACAAAATCTTGAGATTATTAATTTATTAAACAAATTTGTGAAATCCATACAACCATATTCTCTGCAAATCGTGAACGAAGTGAACCGATTTATTTAGAAACGAAGTTAAATGTTAATTGCTTTTTAAACAAAATCGCAAAACACAACAAATTTATAAACCGCAAATTTATTCCACGTTCATGAAAGAAAGAACATTAGTTTTGATAAAACCCGACGGTGTAAAACGCGGAATTTGCGGAAAAATAATTTCAAGATTTGAGGAAGCCGGATTGAAGATTATCGGCATGAAAATGGTTTGGGCAAATGAAGAGCTTGTAAAAAATCATTATTACCTCGACGAGAATTGGGCAAAAAGCGTTTATGAAAAGGCAAAAAAAGATTATGAGAAAGAAAGGAAAAAATTTCCTTACAAAGACCACATGGAAATTGGAAAACAAATTCAAAAATGGAACATGAATTTTTTGATGGAAGGTCCTGTTCTTTCAATTGTCCTTGAGGGACCTCATGCAATAGAACTTGTCAGAAAAATTATCGGTCCGACAGAACCCCGTTCAGCGCTTCCCGGAACAATAAGAAGTGATTTCGCGTCGGTGGAATCCTACAAAGTGTCTGACGAAAACAAAAGGGTTATACGAAATCTTGCTCACGCCTCTGATTCTGAAGAAACGGCAAAAAGAGAAATAAATCTCTGGTTTTCTCCTGAAGAACTGCATTCAAATTACAAAACAGCGACGGAAATGCTTCTTGAAAAAGATAAAGATTAATTTCCTAAATAGGAAGTTTGATAAATAAAAATTTCTTAAGGGAAGGGTTGATAAGGGTGAACCATAGGTTTCCTTTATGCCCTTATAGTTCAGCGGACAGAACACAACCTTGCGGAGGTTGTAACCGAGGTTCAAATCCTCGTGGGGGCGTTTAGTAGAAAGTATAATGCTCTGGATAATCGTGGTTTATAAGCCATGATTTTTACCAGAGAAAATGGAAGATATATACAACGTTCAGCAAAGATTAGATTCTGTGAGTGCCAAGATAAAAAAATCTTCAATGCCTGAACAAAATAAGGAGAAAATTTTGGAGTTTGCCAATTACTGTCTTGCCAATAGTGTCGGAAAAAACAAGACTTCCAGGTATCTTTATGATTTGCATAATATTTCAATCTGGTTAAATAAAAAATTTGAAGATACAACTAAGAAAGATATAGAAAAAATAATGGTTAAGATTCAAGAAACAAAATATTCTGAATGGACTAAAAAAGGCTATAAGATAATCATTAAAAAATTCTACAAATGGTTAAGGAACAGCAAAAATTATCCTGAAGAAGTTGAATGGATTAAGTCAAACATGAAGGAAAATCACAAAAAACTTCCTGAAGAAATGTTGTCTGAGGGAGAGGTAATGAAAATGATTGATAATTCTATTTCTAAAAGAGATAAGGCGTTAATCTCCGTGCTTTATGACAGCGGTTGCAGGATTGGAGAATTGTTGGGATTAAAAATAAAAAATATTGAAGAGTCAGAATATGGAGCCAAAATATGCATATCGGGAAAGACAGGAATGAGAAAAATTCTATTAATATTTTCAGCGCCATATCTTTTTGAATGGATTAATAACCATTCCAACAAAAACCCCTCCAACTTCTTTGCCCGTTGCTCCTAAAATTTCATTCATTTTTTCTTTTATTGAAGAAGTATAAATTAAAAGCTGGACATAATTGATATTGCCGGTTTCATATTCCCCTGCATAATTGGCAAGTTTCTTAAATTCGTCGTCGATAGAATCAGCAGAAACAAAGCCTAAACCGATTACAAATAGTGAAATTAAAACTAAAACAAAAAGTTTTTTCATCTTTCCTCTTCTATAAAACAATAATAAATAAGGATATTTAAATTTATGTAAATCCTCTTGAAACAAAATCTTCAATCTCATTTTATAACAACTTTTTTATAACCTCTTTTTTTACTAACATCATGAAAAAAAATATTCTGCGCGCGTTCAACATCGCTAAAAGAGATTTGAGAAAAAATTATTCCGAAATAGGGATACTCGCCGGAACAACTCATTTTAATGACTTGTGGGCGAGAGATGCAATGTTCGCGTCATTAGGAGTTTTGGAACTCGGCGATTTCGGTATTGTTAAAAAAAGTCTGATAAGTTTGCTTGACAATCAAAGAGACGACGGACTTTTTCCAAACAGGATAGGAATAAACATAATTCTAAAATTCCTCTGGTTCGGAAAAAAAATGCAAAAAAAAGTAAGTTATCTCGACGACATTGGACACAGCGAAGTAAAAGACACAAATTCCCTTGTGATTATAATCGCAAACGAATATGTGAAAAAAAGCGGCGACGCGGATTTCGCGAAGAAATATTTTGAAAAACTCAAAAAAGCCGTTAAATACTACGGCGACGATTTAGTTGAAGAAACGCCGTATGCAAACTGGGCTGACACAATTCCAAAAAAAGGAAAAGTCCTTTACACAAATGTTTTGTACTGGAAGGCGATTGTTTCTCTCGGCGAACTTGCAAAAAAAATCAGGAGAAAAAAGGAATGGGTAAATGGTAAGAAAATTAAAGAAAAGATAAACAAAATTTTCTGGAACAACGAATATTACAACGACACCGACAGCTCTTCAGTTTTCGCGTCCGACGGAAATGTCCTTGCGATAATCTTTAATCTGGCTACAAAAAAACAAAAGGAATCGATTTTGCAAAGTATTAGAAAATTTAAGATGGAAGAATTTACACTAAAACAAAGTCATCCCGAATATGAAAAAAGTTCTATGTTCAGCAGGATTATGGGGATGGGAGATTATCACAATTTAATGTGGCTCTGGACAGGTTGTTTGTACGGTTTGATAAAAAAAGAAATGTTGGATAAAATTGCAGATAAGATAAATGAATTTAACGGCGTGTATGAAATCTATGAATTGGACGGAAAACCCGTCGCAAGATTTATTTACAAATCTGAAAAAAATTTCTCGTGGAGTGCGGGATTGTTTATTTACGCCGTGAAGAAAATGTATAAAAAGATACTATAATAGGAAAGGAATATCCCCGATTATAATCGCCTTTCACTCATTTTGGCTTTGTTTGGAAAATCTTGATTTCTACGGATTAAACGCATGTGCGTTCACACGGACGACATCTTTTGGCGTTCGTCCCTTCGTTCACGATTGATATAAAATTAATAGAAATTTACATTAACAGTTTAGATTAATCCCGAACGCAAAGAGGCGATTTGAACAAGAATTTCCAGAAATGGGCGTCTAAAATCAATCGCCAAACCCAATTTCATTAACAATGCTTTCCCTTTCCAAAAATAATTTTAATGCTTCTTCTTCCAAGATAGTTTTTCTTTCCTGCGTTAATTTATCAAAATAAAAATTGCACTGCTTATGATTATTTGAAAGACACGGATGATAATCAAAACTTCCCCCATATTCGTCGACAGAATG
>JBBSYQ010000036.1:0-6358 GCA_038045145.1 Nanobdellota archaeon | reverse complement strand
AAACGCCGCTGTCAATTACAGTCCATAAAGTAGGTAACCATTTTATCGTCGATCCGAATGTTGAGGAAGAAGACACGAGCGAGACAAGAGTAACTGTAGGAAGTGCCGACGGAGTTATTTTCTCAATGCAAAAGGGCGAGAATAGTGTTTTGGAAGTTGAGGACCTTGAAAAAATTCTTGATATTGTTGAAAAAGTTTGGAAAACCGTTTATTCAAAAACGGAAAAGAATTTAAAATAAATAAAAGGACATTAAAATATGAAGCAGGAATTTACAAGATACGAGACGGCAAGAATTCTTGGAGCAAGAGCTCTGCAAATTTCCATGAACGCGCCGCTTCTGGTTAGAATAAGCAAGGAAGAACTTGAAAGAGTAAGATATGACGCAATAAAAATAGCAGAACTTGAATTAAACTCCGGAGTTCTGCCGATATCTGTGAAAAGACCTTTCCCCGAGAAAAAAGAGGAGGCACTTAAGAGAATCAAGGAAAGGAAAGTCAGCGACAAGAAAGTTGAAGAAAAAGAGAGTAAAGAGGAAGAAGAAATTACGAAAGAGGGAGAGATAATGGAACTCGCAAACCCCGAAGACGAACAGGAAGAACTTTCAGAAGAAAATGAGGAAGAATAAGTGAGTATTTGCTAAAGAACAATTAATTTTAAAAATTGATATTCTAAATAGATTTATGCGGGCAATACTTTTTGGCAATACGGATTATTTGTTACAAGTTTACGAGGGAGAGTTTGAACTTTTACCTCGCCAATGCCTTGAAACTCAATTACAACTTGCATTTAGGGATGATGATTTAGGAAAAAAAGTGGTGTTAAGGTATAAAGATAATCCTCAATCAGATGGCATTGATTTAAGATATCTTCCTGAAAATGCACAAAGTTCTGATGAAATCCAAGAAATTGAAATAGATATAAGTTCAAGAGCGTATAATTTAATTAGAGAAAGAGGTAAATTTGGAACAAGATATAACGGTTCTGATAAAATAGATATTGAAATAGTAGAGGTATTAAAATAGTGGAATTCACAGAGTAATCTGATAATTATCTTTAAGTGTCCAATCTAATTTTCTACGCTCGCCATTCGGCTCGCGTTATTGATTGCTTCACATAGGAATATTTCACAATGCTCCGCTTATATAAAAAATATTAATTGAAAGAAAATTTATCGTTGAGTTTTTTATTTAATTATATCTTAGCGAGTTCAAAATATCATTCTGTTTTGCATGGTGGCAGGAACAAATTTATATAACTATTTTTCTTTGTCCATTTATGGTTGTCATAAGGGGTGTTTCTGCGAGAGAGGTTTTTGATTCAAGAAAAGAAAAAACAATTTATGTTTCAGTAAAAACAAATAACGGGATTTTTTTCGCGAGTGCACCAAACGGAAAATCAAAAGGGAAACACGAAGCAAAATCTTACAGGCAGAGTTTGGAAGAAGATATTAAAACGCTTAAGAAATTCAGCGATTATTTTTCTGCAGAGAAAATAGAAGAGTTCGATGATTTAAGGCGAATTGAGGATATTGTCAACGGACACATCGGCGCAAACTCTCTTTTTGCACTTCAGTCTGCGGTTTTGAAAGCAATGGCAGAAGAACAAAAAAAAGAAATATGGGAACTCATCAATCCGAATGCCAAAAAATTTCCGCGGCTCGTCGGCAACTGCATAGGCGGAGGGAAACATTCACAAACAGGAAAAAAACCGGACTTTCAGGAATTTCTTTTAATTCCAGAATTAAACCTTAGTGAATCATTCAAAATGAATAAAGAAATAAAGAAAAAGCTCGGATTTGAATTAAAAAAAACCGACGATAAATTCAGCGGCAAAAAAACAGACGAGGATGCGTGGCAGACAAGTTTGAACGAAAGGGAGATACTTGAGAAGATAAATAATTTCAAAATTCCCGTCGGGGTTGATGTTGCCTCCTCAAGTTTTTACAAAAGAAAAAATTACCATTACGAAAATCCCATGATAACAAGAAACAAAGAGGAACAACTGGAATACAATTCCAATTTAATCCGGAATTTTAATTTATTTTACATAGAAGACCCGTTCAATGAAGAGGACTTTGAAAGTTTTTCAACGCTCCTAAAAAACTTCCCAAACAAACTTATCGTCGGAGATGACTTAACTGTTACAAACCCCTCGCGACTTAAGAAAGCAATCAGCATGAAAAGCATCAATGCAATAATTGTAAAACCAAATCAAATCGGCTCATTAATAGAAATGAAAGAGGTTTGCGAACTTGCTGAAAAAAACAACATAAAAAAAGTTTTTTCGCACAGAAGCGGTGAAACCGAGGAGAACATACTTGCTGACTTGGCTTTTGGATTTCAGGCGGATTTTTTCAAATCAGGGATTACAGGAAAAGAGAGGGAAATAAAAATAAAACGGCTGATTGAGATTGAAAAAAGTTTAAGATGAAACAAAAAGGTTTGTTAAATCCTGAAGTCTATAAAACAAAAAATGATATTTATGACAAGTTTGCCACGGCAGAAGATTATCCAAAAAAAATTGAAAAATTTCTCCTTCCGCACCTAAAAAATAAAATTGTTTTAGATTTGGGTTGTGGCACAGGCAAATATGCAAAAATCTTTGGCCCGCAATCTAAGAAATATTTCGCTTTAGATATCTCAAAAGAACAATTAAAATTTGCTAAGAGAAATACTAGGGAAATAACGAAAATTAAATTCATAAATTCAGAGGGTGAAAAAATTCCCTTGCCCGATAATAAAATAGATGTTGTAATCTCAAGTTGGGTTATAAGTGTAGTAGAGGGTTTCAAAAAGAGAAAGCAAATTTTAGATGAAATAAGGAGAGTTTTGAAAAAAGACGGGAGGATATTCATAATAGAAAATGATTTCGTTGGAGAATTTGAAAAAATGAGGGGGCATCCTAAAAGAACAGGGGCAGATAATAATTGGCTAAGAAAACATGGATTTAAAATAAAAAAGATTAAAACTTATTTTAAGTTTGATAGTTTAGCCGAAGCAAAGATTATATTTAAAAAAATATGGGGAAAAGCTATTTCTAATAAATTAAAAGACAAAATGGTTGAACATAAAGTAATTATCTTTTCAAACTAAACCTTTAAAAATATATTTCTCTCTCAATTTCAATGCCAAGAAAGAAGAAAGAAGAAATTGAACCTGAAGAAACAGAAGAGCTGCAGGGCGAAGAACTTGTAAAAGAGGCGGAAAAAGAATCTGTTAATGATAAAGACATCTCTGAAAAGAAAAAGAAACTTCTGGAGAAAGCGGAAAAGCTTCGTGGAAAAATTGAAACCGCGAAGACAGAAGAACTTAAGGAAAAAGTCAAGGGGAAGAAAAAAACCGAGATGCTCATTCCCCTCGAAGAATATGTCAAGTCCGGAATTTACATCGGGACAAGAGTTGTTACTCCCCATATGAGGCCGTTTGTCTATAGGAGAAGGGCGGACGGACTGGCGATTTTCAACACTGATTTAATAGATGAAAAATTGAAAGAAGGCATAGAGTATATTTCAAAATTCAAACCCGAAAATATCGTTGTTGTATGCAAAAGACAGGCGGGGTGGAAAGCGGTTGAAATGTTCTCCAAGCTAACGGGCATAAGAGCTTTTACAAAAAAGTATCCTGCGGGAATTCTAACGAATACAACTCTGCCTGATTTTTTTGAAAATGAACTTACAATAATAACTGATTCGTGGCTTGATAAAAATGCGCTTAAGGACACCATCCGCGTTAATAAAAAAGTTTTAATGATTTGTGACACTAATAATTTTCCAGGCGGTGTAAAAAACATAGTCATAGGAAATAACAAAAGCGACAAAGGGCTCGGAATAATTTTTTATCTTCTTGCAAGAGGATACTGCAAAGCACTTGAAATTAAGTCAGAGATTCCCGATTTGGAATGGTGGACCGGAGAAAAGGAAAACGAGGAAAGTAAATCAATGAGCTATTGAGTGTTCCGCATGATTTTTCGCTGATAAAGAATTGTTGATGTAAAATTGAACTAGTAGTTTAATTATCTTAAAGCAGGATTGAAATCAAACTTAATTCTTAAATGTGGGCGGGGACGCTAATTAGGGAATAGATTTTTATATCTGTTAAGATCATTTTTTATATGGTTCGTGAAATAAAAAAAGAACAAGGTTTATTAGATGCTTTATTTGGAATCCCGGAAAAGGAAGTTATTTATGAAGATGGGAAAAAAATTGGAGAGATTAGACAGGAAACCACTTTATTTGGAGACCATGTTGAGAGAGTTTATGATACGAGAGAAAATAAGATTTCAGAAACAAGGCAAGAAAAAGATTGGCTTGGAAGAGATGTAAAAACTACTTCTGATTCAAGAGGGAATATAATTAGCACACAAAAAGAAACTTCTGAAGGAACTATAATTAAACAATATGATGATAATGGAAAATTAAGAAGTACAACAAAACATGAAAAAAGAACCTTTGGGAACAATGTTGATATAACTAGAGATGAAAATTTTAAAGTAACTAACAGAACAGAATATGAAACAGATTGGCTTGGAAGACCTATCTATGTCGAACATAAAGATTCGGGGGAAGTTGACCAAATTACCGGACAAGATTTAGATGGGAAAAGAATTAGAGTTAGTCACAATAAAAGAAATCTTGCAAAAATAGCAGGAGAAAGTAGAGAGAGAAGAATAGAATCAAAGAAAAATGGAATGGCAGAGCAAATAACTCATACTGATAATTACAGCCCAGATATTATTGGTCAAAAAGCACAAGAAGCGCCTTTTAGTTTAAAACAATTCATATATCCTGCTATTTTCTTAGCGGGAATCTCCCTAATTGTGGGGTGGCCAATAAAAAGTTATCTGGACTATGAATATAGGGGGAAAATACTTCGCCAAGTAATAAAAGTTGCAGATGAAAATAAAAACGGAATTATCGAGATGTTTGAATTGAAGAAAGTCCATGAGACATTAGGCATCAAATATAAAGATGAATTTTATGGATTCTACGAGAAGAGATCTAGTGGTGAAGTGTGGGGAGCATTGAGTTTTTTAACTGATGAGCAAATGGAATTATACTTGAAGATAATTAAAAGATAACTTTTACTTTCATGGAATTTATAACAATAATTTTAATAATTTTAGCGGTTGTTCTCGGATATTTTATTGGGAAAATTCTTCGCGATAAGTATTGGGAAAAACAAATAGAATCCGAGAGAAAAGACGCAATTCAAAAATCGCGTGCGGTTCTTGGCGGGCAATTTTCAGAACAGCTTGCGCCGTACCTTCCTGATTTCCCTTTTTCACCGACAGAAGTTCGTTTTTTGGGAAAGCCGATTGATTTTCTCGTCTTCAAAGGAATGGATGAAAAGAAAATTGACGAAGTTGTTTTTGTCGAGGTGAAAAGCGGGAAAGCAAATTTGAACAAAGCTGAAAAAAGCTTGAAAGAAACAATTCAGGGGAAGAAAGTAAGATGGGAAGAATACAGAGTGCCGGACGTGGTGACGAGGGGGAAAAATGAGTGAAATACAAGTAACTAATTTATAGAAAAAGTTACTATTTTTTATTATGATATTTTATAATAAAATTTACCTTGTGAATTTCTCCTATTATCAGAATTGTTCCTGCGATAACAGAGAATATGGTGGTTATCCAGAGAGAGATTTGTAATGAATAAATTTCAGATAAAATCAAACCCGTTAAACTAACTAATAAAAATAATACTTCTTGGCTAATATCTTTTATATTAATTGGATTTTCCATTATATCGAAATTATTAAGACATATTTAAATTTTTCTTTAAATCTTAAAAAATCGAAATAATTTTCTCGCGTTTCCTCATTTCACTCTGAAAAAACAACCAACTTTTCTTGAAACACGCTCGCCTTCGGCTCGCCTAATTTTCTGCTCTGAATCGGCTTTCAGCATGATTCTTCGCTGATATGAAAAATAATAATGAGAAAATAACTTATACGGATTTTATATTAACAATAGTTCTTCTGAGTGGATGGGCGGGACAAATTGTTCTTCCAATTATATTTTAAAAAACAGCCAACTCTTTCCGTTTTTTCCAAAATTCGTCTTCACCAAAACATAATTTCCGTTTAATTTTTTTCCGTGCAAAATAAATTCAATTTTCTTTTCATCTTTTATTTTTAATTCGTAAAATCCAGAATCCCAAATTTCAACTTTTCCTGCTCCGTAATTTCCCTCGGGTATGATCCCGCGGAATTTTGCATATTCCATCGGGTGGTCTTCTGTTTCAACGGCAAGACGCTTTATGTTTTTTGCCAACGGCGGCTCTTTTGGAACAGCCCAAGATTTCAGAACGCCGTTCATTTCAAGACGCAAATCCCAATGCAAATGCGAGGCATGATGTTT
>JBBSYQ010000035.1:0-13066 GCA_038045145.1 Nanobdellota archaeon | reverse complement strand
AAAACCAATTTTCCTTTTTCATCTCTCAAAAACAAAGTGTCTCCTGTTCTTGTCCAGACATAATCTTGATTTGTCCAGAACAATTCGTTATTGCTGTTGGTTCCGTTTCCGACAATTATGCTCACGTCGGAATTTTCATCAAGGATAAACAAGGGAAAAACAAATTTCTTCCTTCCCTCGTCTTTTATTTCCCATTTTGTTAAGTCGCAGGAGAAATCGCATTTGTTGTAGAAAACAACTTTCTGGTTTTTGTAATCAAATTCTTTTAATTCAATGCATTCGGAACATTTGTTTTCTGATTTCTCGCACAAATTTCTATTTTCTTCAATGCATTTCTCCCATGCATTCTTGAAATCATTATAATATTCGTCTTTTCCAGAAGGAAAATAGAAATTTGCAAACCCATTTTTAATCTGATTAAGATTTATGTTTTCATTTCCAAGAAAAACATAAGCGAGCGTTCTTCCGTACAAATCTTTTTTGTCCTTTCCAAATTTAAGTTCAACACTTTTTTTAAAAATTTCTTTCTCAAGGAATTTTTTTGCTTCTTCGTGATATTTCTCGCCTCTTTCCGGCGTGTTTATTCCAAGCAGTCTTATGCTTCCATTGTTTGCAACTATTGTGTCTCCGTCGATAACCCTATCAACATGCACAACTTCATAATAACTTTCTGTTAAAAAACCAGTAAGTTTCTCGTCAAGAAAATTATAATTTATTGAAGCCAAGGCAAGAATAAAAATTATTAAAAGAAAAATTTGTTTTTGTTTTCCAGATTTCATATATTTGTTAACAATAATTATTTTAAATATTGATATAAGTCATATTTTTGCTGAGGCAATTGAAGGTTAATTAAATTCAGCTTCAATTTTATTTATTTCTTCTTCCCATTTTCCTGCTTTGTATGTTCTTATTTGGATGTCTGAATCGGATTCTGGAATTTCCCAGTAATCTGCATCAAAACGTTGGGCGTCATAAACCAAAACATTATTCTCTTCTACATAAATCAAATATGTATCCTGCACGGGCAATATACATTCTATTCTTAAGGAATCACGTTCAAAGATATCTGCCTTAAAACTTTCCAGTTCAGAACTTTCATCAATCCTTTTCAAAGGATGATTAACTGCAATATTAATCAAATTTTCAACTAATTTTCTGTGATTTGTCATTTTTCATTATTATGCGGGGGACAGGGTTCGGACCTGCGCAGGCACTAAGCCACAGGATTTCTTACTTAAGTCTTCTCGATTTTGTCTTGCGACTTCGTCGAGGTGTTTTTGAAGTCGCCCTTCAACTTTAAGGGAAAGGTGACTTGTGAGGAAAACGGCGTTTTCCTACGACTTAAGTCCTGCCCGTTTGACCACTCCGGCACCCCCGCGACATTTACGAAGTAAATGGAGCTCACGAAATCTTTGATTCCATTCTGCGTAAAAAAAGGAATAGAAACCGACTTAAAAACTTTTATAAACTATTTTTTCAAACAATTATTATATATATTTGCGGACTTTGTTTTGCTTTCTTAAGGGAAGTTGAAGGTCCAGAGAAATTAAATAGGAAGGTTAAGCGAAGGAAACCTTTGGTGTCCTCGCGTGTCTTACCATGGCTAAAGAAAGTACACTAGACAAAATCAAAAGGTTGATTTCAACCCAGAAAAATATCAGAAATGTAGCGACGAGCGCGCACATTCACCACGGCAAAACCGCATTCACAGATAACTTGCTCGCTGCGGCAGGAATGATGTCCGCGAAATCAGCGGGAAATTTGGACGCAGGCATGGCGACATGGCAGCATACCGACGAGCAGGAAAGATTGATGACTGTCGACGCTGCGAATGTTTCCATGGCTCACGAATACAAGGGAGAGGAATATCTGATTAATTTAATTGATACTCCCGGACACGTTGACTTCGGCGGAAATGTTACAAGAGCAATGAGAGCTATCGACGGAACTTTTGTCCTTGTCTGTGCCGTCGAGGGGATTATGCCGCAGACGGAAACTGTTTTAAGGCAGGCGTTAAGGGAAAGAGTAAAACCTGTGTTGTTCATTAACAAAGTCGACCGTCTTATCAAGGAAGTTAAGCTGACGCCGGAGGCGATGCAAAAAAGATTTGTAAAATTAATTGACGATTTCAATTCGCTGATTGAACAAATTGCCGAGCCGGAATTCAAGGAAAAATGGAAAGTTAATGTTAAGGACGGAAGCGTTGCATTCGGAAGTGCGAGGGAAAATTGGGCATTGTCAATTCCGTTTATGGAGAAAAAGAAAATAAGTTTTAAGGATATCTACGCGCTTTACGAAATGTCCGAAGAGGAAAAGAAAAAATGGGTTTGGGAAAAAGCGCCTCTTCATGAAGTTATTCTTGACATGGCTGTAAAGCATCTTCCAAATCCCATCGTTGCGCAAAAATACAGAATTCCAAAAATCTGGAAAGGGGATTCTGACAGCGAATTCGGAAAAGATTTAATTTCATGCAACAAGGAAGGAGAAATTGCATTTGTTGTAACAAGAATTGTAATAGACCCTCGTTCTGGAAAGGAAATTTCCGCGGGAAGATTATATTCGGGAACAATCGTAAATGGAATGGAAGTTTACGCAAATATTGCAAAAAAAACATCGAGGATTCAGCAGGTTTTGGTTTACAACGGAATAAAACCAGAGCAAATTGAAGCAGTGCCTGCGGGAAATGTTCTTGCGATATCCGGATTGAATGTTGACGTCGGTGAAACCCTTACAGTCAGAGAACAGACTCCATTCGAAGAAATCAAACATTTGTTTCAGCCAGTCATCACAAAATCAATCGACGTTGTCAGAAGCGCGGATTTGCCGAAGCTGATTGAAATTTTGAGGAAAGTCGCGAAAGAAGACCCGTCTGTTAAGGTTGAAATTAATGAGCAAACAGGGGAAAGTTTGATTTCCGGAATGGGCGAACTGCACTTGGAAGTTATCGAGGGAAGAATAAAAACAGAGAAGGGACTTGAAGTCAAAATGGGCGAGCCGATTGTTGTTTACAGAGAAACCGCCGTAAAACCCTCGAATGTTGAGGAAGGAAGAAGCCCGAACAAGCACAACGGTTTTTTCATTAAAGTTGAACCGTTGCAGGAAGAAGTTTATAGTGCCATCGAGAGAGGCGAACTTTCCGGAGGAAGAATCAAGAAAAAGAATCAGGTGCTCTTTGACAAGCTTTCAGAACTTGGTTGGAGCGGAGATGAAATAAGAGATGTCAGGGATATTTACAAGGGAAACATGTTTCTTGATGAAACTCGTGGCGAGGTTCACATAGGGGAAGTTATGGAAATGGTTCTTGATGCTTTTGAAATGGTTATGGACCAAGGTCCTATGGCAAGAGAGCCGTGCATTAAACTGAAAGTTTCTCTCACAGATATAAAACTTCACGAAGATGCAATTCATCGAGGTCCTGCGCAAGTTTATCCTGCTGTAAGGGAAGCGATAAAAGAAGCTATGAAATCTTCTGCTTCTTTGCTTGAGCCGTTGCAGATTCATGTGATTGAAGTTCCGGAGTCATTCATGGGTGCTGTTACAAAACTCGTCGGAAGCAAGAGGGGGCAGTTAATAGACATGAAACAGGAATCAGGAATTGCAGAGATAAAAGCAAAACTTCCCGTAGCTGAAATGATTGGATGGAGCAGCGATTTGCGTTCAGCGACGGAAGGAAGAGGAAATTCATCACTGCTTGATCAGCTGTTTGAAAGAATTCCGCAAAGTCTGCAGGCAGATGTTGTAAGAAGAATAAGAGACAGAAAGGGCTTAGCTGAGAATCAATAATTTTGTTTCATCACAACAATTTTTATAAACCATCTTTCTAATTTTTTATAATGAGTTTTAAAAAAGTTGTCGGATATGTCTTGGCTCCCGCAGTTGCTGCGTTGATGGGATTTAGTTTTGGGAGAGATACTGAAAGAATTGAAAATGCCCAAAATTTAGGGAGAATTTCAGACATGCATTATAGGGACAGTTATTCATCACGGATTTTTGATGACCCATGCCAAAGAGAAAGTATAGTTTCAATTATAAATGATAAGATAGTTGAAAGAACAATGCGAGCTTCTTCAGACACCGTTTATTTTGGAGTAAAAAATAGAAATTTTAAAGAAAGAGATAAGAAATTGCAGGATGAATTTTTTAATGATTTAGGTTTGGAAATATACTATTTATATTATGAACACTTTAGAAATTGCTCTTAGTTATTTTAGCGTCTAAGCACAACAATTCTTAAAAATAACCTTCTGTAATTATCTTTATGAGATACTTAAGTCCTATTGATACGCATGTGCATTTCCGCGGCGAGGAATACAAAACCCACACTTATAACGAAATGAGTTTTATGGAACTCGGATTTTGGGACGCTGTGGATGTGGGATTAATTGCTGTTATTGACATGCCTAATCCAACTCCAAATTTAACAACACAGAAGATAATTGACAAAAGAATTGAATTTGCCGATTTGCATAATCCTCGGGTAAATAATCTTAACTATGCAGTTCATGCAGGTTTGACGAATGATTTAAATCAAGTTAGAACAATCGCAACTTTTGTTCAACATTCAAGAGAAACTGGAATTGAAGTTGTTGCTCTGAAAGAATTTTTCGCTCATTCAACAGGAGACATGGGGATTACCGACCCTGAACAACAAAAAGCTATATGGAGAGAATTAGTTTCTGCAGGGTATACCGGACCTCTTGTAGGCCATCTTGAAGCAGAAGACAAATACACCGGAGAATTTGATTACAGAAATCCAATTTCCCATTCTTTAAGACAAAATCCAGAATCAGAATTAATTCAGGCAGAGAGACAAATTAGAAATGCAAGAGATGCAGGATTCAGAGGAACTTTTGTTTCTGCCCACACTTCAAATCCAAATACAATAGATTATGTTATTTCAGAAAGAGCAAAACTTCCTTTTGCAGTTGCAGTTGAAATGTCATGGCATCATATGCTTCTAAATACAAATGATTATGCAATTCATGGAAATCGTGTTAAGATGAATCCTCCATTAAGAAATCCTGAAATGCAGGAAAGAAATCTTGAACAGGTTTTAAGAGGAAATGTTACAATGATTGGAACAGACCATGCTCCGCATCCTCTTGAAAAAAAAGATTCTGAAAATCCTCCGTCGGGAATTCCCACAATTCCTGCTTGGCCTCTTGGAATTGCAATGTTAAGAAAACATAAAATAAATGAAGAGCTTCTTCAAAAAATTACTTTCTATAATGCAAATGAAATCTTTTTTAGTGGATTGCTAAAACCAAGAATGGTTGAAATTGAATACAATCCTGAATTATGGGATGCTTATGGTTGGAATCCTTTCTCAAGAATAGGAAAAGAGGCTGGAATTATTTAAATGATAATTTTAAGAAAAGGTTTTGATAATTTTTACGATTTAATAAAAAAACCTGTTTTCTATCTCACAAGTGAAGACCCGGAAACAGCACATGAGATTTTTGTCAGCTTTCTTAGAGTTTTGCATTACACAGGATTGGAGAAATCTGTTCTTGATTTCGGTAAAAGAAATAATATTGTAATTTCAAATGCTGCAGGTTTTAACAAAAACGGCTACATTTCTCCGACGACATTAAAATATCTTGGTTTTGATAGAGGTCTCGTCGGAACAGTTACAGGCGAATCTTATGAGGGGAGTCCAAGACCAAGAATAAAAAGATTTCCTGAAACAAATTCTTTGGTTAATTGGATGAAACTTCCGGGAATAGGTGCAGAGCAAGTTGCGAGAGAAATGGAAAGTTACGGAGAGCACGGAGTTCCCATCACAATTAATATTGCACCGACGCCAGAAGTAGTGGATTTTAAATCTGACTTGAAAAAAAGTATTTTAGCCACGAGGGATTTGCCTTGCGTTGACAGGTATGAACTAAATATTTCCTGCCCAAATACTGGAGAAAAGATAGAAGAATATCTTTCTAAATTATCTGGAATGTTGGAAGTTGTTTGCAATTCTAAAAAAAGTGAGCAGAAAGTTTATCTCAAAGTTTCTCCTGATTTAACCGAGGAAAATGTTGAATACATCATTTCTACTTCAAATAAATTTATTGTTGCAGGATTTACGACGACAAATACAACAACCAGACATAATTCAAAATACATTCCACAATCTCCGGGAAAAGGCGGAGCAAGCGGCGACGCTGTTTATGAAAAATCTCTTGCAGTTCAAACAATGTTTCATGAAAGAACCGGGAGAAAACTTATCGCTTGCGGAGGAATTGGTTCTTCTGAAAGAATGTTGGAAAGAATGTCTCACGGTGCAAGTGAAATCCAGATTTTTACTCCTTTGATTTTTGAAGGCACAAAATTGTTGAGAGAGCTAAAAATGTATGGAGTTTAAGTGCATTAATTTTATAATAGTCCATCACATAAATTCTTATAAATAATGTTGGAATAATTTTCCTATGGCTGAAGTTTATGAAAGGAATAGTTTTAGAGATGTTATGGATTTAAGAAGTGAACTTTCAAAGGTAAGGACTATTGTCGCGTCAATGCCTACTGAGATAAATGTCGTCGGTATAAGTATCTTAATTAGCCCGATTGTATCAAAATACAGAGAGATGCAGGATAGTAGAACATATGAAAGACTGGAAAAATATTATGAACGCATTAGTCGTGTTATTGAAAAAAGTGAAGAATCAAATTTTGATAATCAGCCGCAAATGTTAAGAGAACTGGATGCAATTCTAGAAAATTAAAAACAAGAGAAAATTTCCCGCCCAAAAACTTTATAAATACTATTTCTCATTAAAATTTACTTTTGATTTATAAAAAATGAATAAAAAAATTAGGAATGTAGGGGCTTTGACAGGGCTTGCATTAGCTGTAACTCTGTCTGGTTGCGGAAGTTTGAAGAATTTTACTAATGATGTATCAAGAAATATATCCCCAAGAGAGTATCATTTAACACTTTATGCTGCAGATGGCAGTAAAATATTAGATAAAGGGATTTATACATACATAAACATTCATGAAAATGGTTCTGGGCTTAGATATTTGGAACATGGAAAATTAGTGATGATAAACGGAACTTATACTTTGGAGGAAAGATAAATTATCATGGCAAAAGAAAAACAAAATATGAATATTGTTTTTGTCGGGCACGTCGACGCTGGAAAGTCGACAACAGTCGGAAGACTTCTTTATGATACCGGCGCTGTTTCAGAACAGGAAATGGTAAAATTAAAGGCAGAGGCTCAAAAACATGGCAAAGCGGGTTTTGAATTTGCTTATGTTATGGATAAGATAAAGGAAGAAAGAGAAAGAGGAGTTACAATAGATTTGGCTTACAGAAAAGTTATGACTCCAAAATTTCAGATAACAATCATCGACGCGCCGGGGCACAAAGATTTTGTTAAAAACATGATTACAGGAGCAAGCCAAGCAGATGCCGCATTTTTGGTAATCGCTGCTCCGTCAGGCGTTCAACCGCAGACAACAGAACACCTCTGGCTTTTGAGAACAGCAGGCGTGAAAAATATTGCAATTGCAATTAATAAGATGGACGAAGTTGGGTATAAGGAAGAAAGTTATAATAAGGTTAAGGAAGATGTTTCAAAATTGCTGAAAACCGTCGGTGTTAATCCTGAAAAAACAATTTTCATTGCATGTGCCGGACTGAAAGGGGACAACATAGCAAAGAAATCAGCGAACATGTCTTGGTATAAGGGACCGACAATTATGGAACAGTTCGATTTGTTCCCTCAGCCAGACTTCCCTGTTAATCTGCCGATGAGAATGCCTGTGCAGGATGTTTATGAAATTACAGGAATTGGGACAGTTCCCGTCGGAAAAATTGTTACAGGCGTTATGAAAAAAGGAATGAAGGTTTTTGTCCTTCCTGGAAGAACAGGCAAGGGTTCTGAAGGGGAATTAAAAACAATTGAAATGCATCATGAGCAGCTTGACGAGGCGCAGGCGGGAGATAATGTCGGAATAAACATAAGAGGAATAGGAAAGAAAGATATTGCAAGAGGCGACGTTGTATGCGAGGTTTCAAGACCTGTTCCGATAGTTGAAGAATTCATCGCCACAATCACGGTTATAAATCACCCGACTGTAATTGCAAAAGGCTACACTCCGGTTTTCCACGTGCATACAGCGCAGGTTCCATGCCAGATTGTTGAATTAATAGAAAAAATTGACCCAAGAACAGGAGAAGTTACGCAGAAAAATCCTGATTTCCTAAAGAATAATGATGTGGCAAGGGTAAGAATACAGCCAAAAGGACATCTTGCGCTTGAAACGCAAAAAGACAATCCATTTATGTCAAAGTTTTCAATAAGGGACGCAGGCGCGACAGTCGCCGCAGGCATGTGCACAGAAATTACAAAAAAGAAAAACTAAAGTTAATTTTAATTAAATTAGGAGAAAAAACTCTTATATAAAATGAAAAAATACGAAGAAGACGAAGAAGAGATTGACAGCGACGAAGAAGAAGAGGAAGAAGAGGAAGAAGTGGAGGAAGAAGTGAAAAAGAAAGGATACGAAGAAGACGAAGAATATTAGTTTCCCCCTATAAAACCTATCTCTTTTTTATTTTATTTATAAAAAAGCATGAAAATCTGTGATTTTCTTTTTTATTTTTTAAAAAATTATAATTCTGACATTTCATTAATTAACTTCTGATAATATTCAGAGGTTAGCTTAAATTTTTTCCGACATCCATTACAACTAAAATTAATTGAATCTCTGTCCACTGATTCTCCGTTTAAAAATCCCAACCAAGATTCAATAACTGTTATGTTAATATAGAAGGTATGTTCTGAATTGAATAATCTTGTTGAAGAAAGAAGACGATAATCTCTGTTTCTGTCTTTATCCATAATCTCAATTCCTTTTTCCAAATTTCCGCAGGCGCAATCAAAAATAAAATGCCCGTTTTCCCGCGCATATGTTCCTTCTTATCTTGTTGTTGACGCCATTTTCAATTTGAATTTTTGCAATTTATAAAACTTTATATAATTGTTTTATTATTTCTGATGATGAAATTGGGCGTGATTTTCGGTTTTGTCTTTTGTGTAATCGTCATAAATCTTCTTTTATTTTACTGGCTTTTCCCGTTAGACACAATTGAATTCTCCTTAAAGCCCGGAGAAAGAAATTATAATTTTACAATTAACAGCACGGGAGCAATGCAGTTTTATGAAAATATGAGATACTCCTCGTCAAATATTTCATACAGCATCAAGGATGCCTGCACATTGAAGAAAAAAGAAGATATGCAAAGGGCTTTTGATATCGTCGCAAATTTAAGCGTCCTGAATTTTTATCCCGTAGGCAGCAACGAGGAAATCTCGGTAACTTGCAAGGATGAAATTGAGGTTAATGAGAGGTTTTTCGTAGCAGGTGAAGGCGGTCCAGTGAATATAACTTCTGCGGGAAATTTTAATGTGATATTAAAAGGGAGCGTTCTTCTTTTAAAAGAATCCGAATGTCCAAATCCAAACATTGCAATTCATGAACTTTTTCACGCGCTGGGCTTTGATCATTCTTTAAATAAAAACAATATCATGTACAATGTAAGCAAATGCAGTCAGGAAATCGGCGACGATATTATGGATTCTATAAACAAAATTTATTCCTATCCAAGTCAACCTGATTTGTCTCTTGAAAACGCAACTGCATTAATGCACGGGAGATATCTTGATACAAACATAAGCATCAGGAATACGGGGCTCGCGGATTCAGGAGAATCAAAAATCATAATTTATGCCGACGGCGACGAGATAGAGGAAATTCCGATAGATAAAATAAAAACCGGATTCGGCTTGACATTGCGGCTTGGAAATATTTTTGTCAGCAAATTTAATGTTGAAGAACTTACGTTTGAGATAAGAACAAATTTTGAAGAACTTAACAAAGAAAATAATAAAATAAAATTGGAAATAAAAAGTAATTAATCATCAAGATCTAAAGATTCAATATCATCCCCAAAATCATCTTCTTCTTTTGGGAACTCGTCAAATTCCTCATCCATTTTTTAACCTCTTTTTGAGTTCTTTATTTAGTTTTTAAAGAAATTAATCCTTTATAAATACTTCTATGAAAGAAGTTTTGTTTGGAAAATAATTTTTACTGATTAAACATGTGCGTTCACTTAGTTCACAATTGATGTAATATTAATAACCAATAAATATTATTTTACATTAATAATTTAAATAAACCCGAGTGCAGCAGCTATCGTCCAAGCGTGGCCGACGACGAGGCAAATTAAACAAGAATTATTTTTTAAACAAATTCTGTGAACTGATGTTTCTGAAAACTTAAAAACAAACACCATTTCTTTTGTTGATGTGTGGTATTATCGGTTACATAGGAAAAAAAGAGGCGGTTCCTTTGCTGATTAACGGACTGAAGCAGCTTGAATACAGGGGATATGATAGTGCGGGAGTTTGCATTGCGAATAACGGAATTTTGAAAGTCGTAAAAAAACAGGGAAGAATATCAGAACTTGAACAAAGTCCGGAATTAAAAAACCTCGTCGGAAGAATGGGGATAGCTCATACGCGTTGGGCGACGCACGGAGAGCCGAATCAAATCAACGCGCATCCGCATCTCTCATGCAACGGCGAAATTGCAATTGTCCACAACGGAATAATTGAAAACTATTACTCATTGAAAAAACTTTTGGAAAAAGAAGGACACAAAATAATTTCAGACACCGATTCAGAGATTTTTTCCCACTTGATTGAAAAATTCTACTCGGGAAATCTTGAAGATGCTGTTTTGAAAACTCTGGGATTTGTTGAAGGTGCATTTGGTTTGGCGGTGATTCATAACGGGGAAGAAAGGATTATTGTTGCAAAAAGAGGTTCTCCTCTTATAATCGGCGTTGGCGACGGAGAAATGTTTGTAACTTCTGACGCGACGGGAATACTCAAACATACAAAAAAAGTCATTTATCTCAACGATGACGAAATTGCATCAATAGAAAAAGACAATTTTTTTGTCAGGGATTTAAAGGGAAACAATGTTGACAAAAAAATCCACGAAATAAAATGGGAAGTTGAGCAGATAGAAAAATCCGGATTCAAGCATTTTATGCTGAAAGAAATTTTTGAACAGCCGAAGGCAATAGAAAATGTTTTGAGGGGAAGAGTTAAGAACGGGATAAAGCTCTCGCTTAATCTTGATTTGAAATCTATAAAAAAAATAATAATTGTTGCATGCGGAACAAGCTGGCATTCAGGTTTGATTGGGAAATACATCATTGAGGGAATAACGCGAATTCCCGTAGAGGTTGATTACGCTTCCGAGTTCAGATACAGAAATCCCGTGGTAAACAAAAATGACATCATAATCGCAATTTCCCAATCAGGAGAAACCGCAGACACTTTGGCGGCGCTGAAAGAAGCGAAACTTAAAGGTGCAAAAACAATAGGAATAATTAATGTCGTCGGCTCGACAATTTCAAGAGAAGTTGATTCGGGGATTTATCTTCACGCAGGTCCTGAAATAGGCGTTGCATCAACAAAAGCTTTCACATCGCAGATAGTTGCTATCCTGTTGTTTGCTTTGCTGATAAAACAGGAAAATTCTGGAACAGAAAACATTAAAGAACTGACAGACGAAATTCTTCTTCTGCCAAAAAAAATTGAATCGGTTTTGGTTAATGATAAATACATAAAAGAAGTGGCGGCTAAATTCAAGGACAGCAAAAATTTCCTTTATCTCGGCAGGGGAATTAATTTTCCCGTTGCTTTGGAAGGCGCATTGAAAATGAAGGAAATTTCCTACATTCATGCAGAAGGTTATCCTGCGGCTGAAATGAAGCACGGCCCGATTGCCCTTATTGACAAAAACATGCCTGTTATTTTTCTCGCGCCGAAAGACAGCACTTACGGAAAAATATTAAGCAACATGGAGGAAGTTAAGTCAAGGGGCGGGAGAATTATAGCAATAACAACAGAGGAAGATGAAAAGTTAAGTGAACTTGCAGAGCATGTTTTTATTGTTCCTAAAACCGACTCGGAACTTTCACCGATAATAAATGTGATTCCTTTGCAGCTTCTCGCATATCACATTGCTGATTTGAAAGGAATTGACGTCGATAAACCGAGAAATCTTGCGAAGAGTGTGACGGTGGAGTAGAAGATGGAAAGGTGGAGAGGATTAAAGAAGTGTAATTTTTATTTCATAAGTTTTTGTTTCATCAGGATTTAATCTTTCAAAATTTTCAGGTTTCTTAAAATGAACACCTTTTGTAAGTGGCAATTGACTTGTATGTTCAATGCAAAACATTCCTTCCTCTCTCCCAGGGCTCCATAACATTACATTTCCAAAATCCTCGCTTGAAACTCTAACTCCTCTTTCTTTATTTCTATACTCTACTGAGTTAATTCCTTCAATAGTTAATGCTTCTTCAGGGGGGATACTTGAGATGTTTATTACACCTTCCAATGATGCAATTATCCTATTACTATCAAAAAATAAACCTTCTTCAATTTCTCCAATGGTTCTAAATGCAGGATGCCACCCAATCATATATGGCATTTCAATATTTGATTTATTTGTTATAGTTAATTTGCATACCAAACCATCTTCTGTTAATTCAAAATTTTTTTCAAGTTGATAAGGAAGCCAAGTCAAATTTTCAGGATGCTCATTGCCTTGTTTATGTTTTGGATTTATCACTTTTCTCCCATCATAAATTTGCATTAAAGAAATTAAACCCCCTTCTCTTCTAATAACTTTAAAACCCAAGTACCTTGAAATTCCGTGTTGTTCAAGATTAAAAGTTCTGCCGCCAACAATTACTTTTTGATTCTGCGCAGGGCCAAAAATTGGATATGGAACGATTTCAGAATTTTTCCACCCTTTTCCGTCATAAGAATCAACTCTTCCGTCATGAAGATATTCAGTTCCTTCTAAACTAAGTCCCACTAATTGTCCATTTACAGGGTTCACTCTTGCATGAACATCTCCTTTCTGCAATCTAATTAATTCGGTCATAAAAAATTCAGAAGATATTCCTTTTAAATGTTATGAAAAATAAAGCTTTGTTTAATAAGTAATTTCTGTTTAAAATTTGCCTCGCTTCGCTCGCAAT
>JBBSYQ010000034.1:0-15088 GCA_038045145.1 Nanobdellota archaeon | reverse complement strand
ACATATCTTTTATGAGGATATAAGAAACCCAGACAATTCCGGTTGAAAATAAAGTCCCTGCAAATTGGATTCCGGTTTCTCCCCATCCAAATCTAAAAAAAAACGATTCAAACAAAGGCCAAAAAAATCCTCTTCTGTAATACCACATGTCTATCAGATTAGGGTTAACCCCTGCCCATCTTTTTGCAGCAACAAGGTAATCTGCGGCATCCCACCAAACGGGTTGATTGAAAGTTTTTAAGAAAATCCAGAATCTGATAGCAAAGGCAACAAACAGGATAAGAATGAGAATTTTATTAGGGTTATCATTTACAAATTCCATAAAGAACTTTTTTATCTTCTCTTTCCTTTTTTTCAATATCTGCTCTCCAGCTATTTCCATAGATAATCATTGAAAAACCCATTTTTATTTGTTTTTATTTTCTAATTTCATTAAAGCGTCCAAAACCTCACAGGGAGAAATGCTTTTTACAAGTTTTTCGTTGTATACGTTCATTTTCTCCGGAAAGAAATTATAAAGCAGAGGAGAGGCAATTTTTTTCAGTAACCCATAATCTTCAATTTCATTAGGAGATGTGCAAAAAAACAATCCTATTGTCGGTTTTTTCATTGCCAGAGAAACATGAAGGGCAAAACTGTCTGAACAAATCATTGCTTTGCATAATTTTACCAAAGAAACAAATTCCATAAAGGAGTTACCAGGGTTGTTAGCATAAACTTTAATGTTGCTTTCATCTAGTTCTTTTTTTAATATTTTTTGCTCCTCGGTTTCATTAGGTCCGGCAAACAAAATAATTTGATAATTTTCTTTTTCAGCCAATTTTATAAATTCCTTCAAATTATTTTCATGCCAAACTTTTGAAGGCCACCTTGAATCAGCACCCATATGAATACCAATTAGTTTTTCTGTTGTTATTTTATTTTTTTTAACAAAGTCCTCGGCATATTTCCTGTCTTTATTCGAGGGAAACAAAGAGGAATGCTGCCTTCTATACTGCAATTCCGCGGACATAAACATCATTTCCTGATACGTCTTCTTGTTTGTTTTTTTTATTTCATCATCAAATAAAGTATTGAGATAATATTCCGCGCCGAGGTTAAAGGCTGAGACAAATCCTCCATCAGAGTAAAAGCCATATTTTTTCCCTGCTTTAATTTTTGCAGCGAGCATTGTCGCCTCATCTTCCCCATCAAAATTGTACAGAACATCAAAATTTTTATCCATAATTTCGCCGCAATTTTCGAGAGAATAAACAATATTTATTGATGGATGATTTTTTAATAAATCAACTGCGTTGTTTCTTGTTACCCAGATTATCTCGGCATCATAACTCTCCTTGATTGCCTTAGCCAACGGCAGAGTTCTTACCACATCCCCCAACCCTCCGAGCTTAATAATTAAAACTTTCTTCATAGTTAAATTTAAAACTAAAACACTTTTTTAAGGATTATGGAGAAAAAAGCCAAAAAAGTATATATTGCCGGAAAAATAGGCACTGAAAATGAAAAAGAAATTCTTGAAAAAATTGACAAACTATGCAAGGGGCTTGGATTTTTGACTTTCCTGCCTCATAGGGATGTCGGCATTGCCCACAGCATTAAGGATGTAAATAGAATTTTTGAAGGAGATATAAAAATAGGATTTAGAGATGTTAGATTAGTTGTCGCTGTTCTTGACGGATTGCATATAGGAGCCGGAACAGCTTGGGAACTTGGGTATGCTTATGCTAACGGGATTCCGGCGATAGGGATTAAAACCGACGAATCTCCAGAAGAATCACTCGAACAACTAAGTGCAATTTTAATAAGTTCCATGCCCATAGTCAATTCATTGGAGGAATTAAAAAGTAAATTGGAAGAATTTAAGAATAAAATTAGTCCATAGGTTTTGTTGATTCAGTTTCTTCAACTCTCCAGCCATCTGAATAAGATTTTTTTCTTTTCAAATCTATAAATGCTTTTATGTAAATATACAACCTTGCAAAATAAAGCTCAATAGTCCATAAAGCTTCTTTTAAATTTCTCGAAAAAAACAAAGAAAACAAAAAACCCTCTTTTATTTCATTAAAAAAAGTTTTCGTTCGCGGAATATCTTTAAAAATCCTGCTTAAATTTTCATGCCCTTTTATATTTCTTATTTTTTGTATTTTCCAATCTTTCCAGTTTGCAGGATTTTTTACATATACAAGTGCTTTGTCCGCATATGCTATTTTAAACCCCTTTTTCCAAAAAAGGTACGGAATAACCGCGTCTTCTGATGCTTCAATCGGAAATTCATTAACAACCCCGTTTCTTATTGCAAAAAAATATCCTGAACATTCAAAAAAAAATTTTTCGTGTGATAATTTTTTCCTGACTTTATCTATGCCTGAAAAAAGAAGATGGGACCAGTAACCGTATTTCGTGTTTCTTGAGTCTGTGGAAACGGGTTTTGCAGTAACACATCCTATTTCGCGATCGTTAAATAATTTCATAATTTCTGACACAGAATTTTCAGAGACATAAACATCTCCGTCGCTAAAAAAGATTATATCTTCTTTGTTATTGTGATACAATTCCTGAAGTAGAATATTAAGTACATAACTTTTTCCCTCTCCAGGATCAAGAAAAAATTCAACATTCTTATCCTTTATTTCCTTTTTTAAATATTCTCCTACTTCTGGAAATGGGTCTGCTACAATTATTTTAAATTTCTGTTTTTGTTTTTTTAATTGTTCTAAAAAAATGCTCGCCGCCCTTACTGTTGCTTTCGGTTCCTTGTAAGAGGTAATAATCACTGTTATCATTTAAACAATTTCTATTGGATAATCCTCCGGTCTGATTATTGTTATTTTTTCTCCGTTGTCCGCTTTTGCAACTATCCTTACTTTTCTCTTTCCCTGCTTTCCTATGTCTGAAATTTCAAATTCTTCAACATTGAAAACCCTGCCTGCTAATTTTATCCTATCGCTTTTTTTAATGTCTTTTGCCTGTTTTTTCATTTTAATTGATAAAGGAGTAAACTTATAAATTTTATTCATTTGGAAAACCTTATGAAAAACGGCATTATCCTCTGCTCTGGGGGAATTGATTCTATCACCACCGCGCATTATGTGAGAGAAAAATTAAAGTACGGAAAAATAATAATCCTCTTTTTTGATTATAATCAAAAAGCGCTAAAAAGTGAAAGAAAATTTTCAAAAATGTGCGCAAAAAAACTCCATGCCAAATTTTATAAAATCAAATTAAAATGGCTTGGAAAAACCTCAAATTCACTTATTAACAAATCTGGAGAAATTAAAAATATAAAAAGGAAGGAACTAAAAAATGCAAAAAAAGAATCGGAAAAGTTTTATGTTCCGTGCAGGAATCTTATTTTTCTTTCCCATACCCTTGCTCTTGCGGAGTCTCTTTTTGCAAAAGAAAAAAAGAAATGGGATATTTTTGTCGGATTTAAAAATGAAGGCAGAGAAAGTTATCCAGATACAACAAAAGGATTTGTAAGTCAAATAAACAAATTAGCGAAACTATGTTCTGCAGCATTGGAAATAAAAGCTCCGCTAATAAACAAAGACAAGGAAGACATAATCAGTTTAGGAAAGAAACTCGGAGTTGATTTCAGAAATACTTTTAGCTGTTATATTGGAAAGAAAAAACACTGCGGATATTGCTTGGCGTGCAGATTAAGACAGGAAGGATTTTACTGGGCAAATGTAAAAGATCCGACGGAATACAATGTTAAAATGAAAGATTTTCGATTAGCTAAATAAATATTCTATTTCTTTATGTTGAGAGAAATTGTAATTTTCGTCTATTTTTAATTCATCTTTTATGAATTTTTCATATGTATGCATCATCGCCATTACTATTTTTTTCTCTTTTTCTGTAAGATTACACATGCATGAATTGCAATTAGGACATTTAAAATCCCCACACTTCTTGCAATGCTGAATCTTTTCTATTTCTTTATTGAACCATCTATAGCATTTAAAACATCTAACATTTTTTGGTCTGCACATTTTTATATTGAAAAATTTAATAATTAAGCCTTATATCTCACCTTATCATACCAAATTTTGAAAGAAAGTGGCATTGAACGATAAACCGGCTTGGCAATCTTTTCTCTAACATCGTCGATAACTTCAACGACCTCTCCTGCAAGATATGTCGGCCTTTCATTCATTGTATTGTATTTAACAACATCATCCCGAGTAAGAAAATCCAACATGCTTGCAAGCAATAAGCCGTATCTCCTATCTGTGCACGGTCCCCTCATTAAATTTAAAACAAGGTTCAAATAAACATTTTTTTTCTTTAATTTGATGTGCTTCCATCTGTCCCAATAATTTAAATTTCCTGCAGCATCATTATAAGTTTTTAGATATCCGTCTTCCATGGCTTTTTTATACAATGGCGTTCCTTCAAAAAATATCAAATTATTCACGCTCAAAAAATATGGTTTAGGTATCTTTTGCAACAACCTTATCGTCGCAAGAATATCCTCTTTTGTCTCATAAGGGTTGCAACTTATAACATCGTACATAACAGCCAGTCTATTTTTATACTTGTTCAAAATTTTTGCGCATTTTAAAACCTGTTCAGAAGTAATAAATCGGTTGTAAACCTCTTTGTTCAACCTGTCGCTACCGCTTTGTATTCCAATTATTATATCTGTGCATCCTGCTTCAACAAGAAGCCTTATTTTTTCGTCACTTAAATCGCCAAAAGCCATTGTCGCAGGTTCTGCAAGACATTTAAACCTAATACCTATTTCTTCTTTATACTTTCTAGAAAATTCTCTCAGCCATTCAATTTTTCTGACTGTAATTGTTTCGTCCCTTATGTCAAAAACTTTAATAGACGGAAATTTCTTCTTCAGTCTTTTGAATTCCTCAATAACATAATCGACGCTGTGCGTTCTTAGAAGGTCTGCCTTGTTTTTGTACAACGCCCTTAAAATATTATTTGTGCAGTAAGAACATGCCTGCGGACATCCCCTTTCTGTCTGAAAAAAAATCATGCCCGATAAATGCCTTTCTTCAAAAGGAATCAGTTTGCCCTTTTCCAAAATCCACTGATCCTCTATCTCATAATCAGGATGTGCTAGGACATCCAAATTATTAGGCGGAGAACGCACGGGATTTTTGTATTCTTTTCCATTCTTTCTTACCCATATATTCTGTATGTTTGTAATGTCTTTACCTTTTTCCATCTTATTAGCCAATTCTATGATTGCATCTTCTGCTTCCCCGACGGCAGTCATGTCACACAACTCAAAACATTTGTCTGGAAAAAAAGTAGGATGCGGTCCGCCCCAAACAACAGGAATTCCCTTTTCTCGAAACATGTCAATCAGCTGCTTCGCCCTGCCTGTAGTACTTTCCATAGAACCAATTCCAACAAGGCCGCTCCCCATTGTTTTTTCTCCAATTTGCTTCAACTCATTTTCTGTATATCTTCTCATATAATCCTCAATCAAAGGCAGGAAAATCATCAGAACTTCGTGCCCTTCCCTTTCCAAGCAGGCAGAGATAGTTCTCAAACCCTGGTCAGATGGAAATGTAGAGGTAGATATTAAAGTCACCTTCATAAGAAACCCAAGGAATTTCGAATTTATAAGTATTATGAATTTTAACGATTGTTTACTAGAAGTTTATATTCTTTCATATACCTCTTGTAAATCAAATCCCAATCATAATTTTCTGATTTTTTAAAATTATTTTCGGAAAATTTTTTTGACATTTTTTTATCTCCTAAAATCTTAAGGATATTTTTCTCAAGATTTTCAATATCCCCGTAATCCACAAAAAAACCATTTTCATTATCTTTCATTTCATAGGGGATTCCATTTACAGGAGATGCGATTATCGGCAGTCCCGACGCCATTGCTTCAAACAATGTCAATGGCAACCCCTCCCTGTAACTTGGCATGACATAAATGTCCGCGGCCTGATACATCTCTGCAACCTTGTCTCTTCCCCTCAATGCTCCAAGATATTTCATATTTTTATACGGCTTAATTAATTTTTGAACTTCTTCTGCCATACCTTCGTCAGGACCAATAAAGACAAATGCAATGTCTTCCGCTTTTCCCGATTTTGTAAGATTTATTGCGGCGTGTGCAAGTTTTTCAGCCCCTTTTGTCGGATTTAGTCTCCCAAAAAATAAAACAAGATTTTTTTCATTTATGCCATTTTTTTTCTTAAATTTATTATCTTTTATTTTTTTAAAAAATATTTTATCAAAACCGTTGGGAATTATCTTAATTTTTCCTTTATCTGCAAATTTCTCCAACACAGGAATCTCCCAGGGAGTTATGGCTATAATCTTGTCAATAAACTTAAAAGAGAATTTGTTGAAAAACAATTCGTTCAAAAATAAAAATGGTTTTAAAACGAATGGGCGGAAAGATGCGTCTGTCCACGGACAATGTGTTGTGTGAATGTGCTTGAATTTTTTAATTCGGGATAATAATCCTGCAAATAAAATATAAGCATGTCCTGAAACATGGCTGTGAACAATGTCGAATTTTCCCTTAAACCGCCATAGCAAAGAAGGCCAGATAAATGTGCTTAAAGAAAGACGAAACCAATACGGGAACCGGTGAACATAAATTCCGTCGATGATTTCTTCTTTTACAGAAATCCGTTGATTCTTGTCCGAGTCGCAGCAAAAAACATGCACTTCGTGTCCGTCGGCAACCTGTCTTTTTGCAAGTTCATACATAACCTGCTCAACCCCTCCAAATGTTGGCAGGTAGAACATGTTTACATGCGCGATTTTCATTTTAAATTAAAATATTATTTGTTAGTTTTTCCATTTCTTTGTTTAGCATAATAACAGGTTTGTGGACAATCTTTATGATAAAAGGAATATTCACGATATGTAACCAACCTCCCTTTTCCTTCATCATAACAAAAATCAATATCCATTAAGTCTTTTGGGCTACGAATTTCAGAAAATTTTCTCAAAAAATTCTTTGCATCTAAAATTTCCATATCTATATAAAATTCTTTTTAGTGATTCTATTTATTTTTTCGGCAATCATTTCCGCTTCTTCATTTTTCAACAGAGGATAAATTGGGAGAGAGATTATCCCTTTAACAATTTTCTCCGTAATATCGAGGTAGGGAACATCCATAATTTTTCGGATTATTGGCTGTTTATGGACCGGAGTGGGATAATGTATTCCAAGAAAAATATTTTCTTTTGCCATCTCCTCAATTATTTTTTTCCTTATTTCGGAAGGAACCCTTATCACATACAGATAATAACTGTGTTTTGAATTTTTACTTTCAGAAGGAATTATTATTTTAGGGTTGTTCCTTAAGGAACCATTGTAAATCTCCGCAATTTCCCTTCTTCTTTGTATGAAATAATCCAAAAGCTTCAATTGTTCAATTCCTATCGCACAAGGTATTTCCGAAAGTCGATAATTTCCTCCAAGAATAACATGATTGTATCTTTCTTTTTCACCATGATTTCTAAGCATTCTAACATTTTCTGCAAGATAATCGTCATTAGTTATTATCATGCCGCCTTCACCACAAACAGTCATATTTTTTGTCGGATAAAAACTGAAGCACCCTGCAATTCCAAAAGTCCCGACATTTTTTCCGTCAAATTTTGTTCCGTGAGCTTGGGCACAATCTTCAATAAGATAAATTTTATGCCTATCGCAAATTTCTTTCAAAGAATTTAAATCAGCAGAATTGCCATACAAATGGACTGCCAATACCGCTTTTGTTTTTCCTGTTATGAATTTTTCAACTTCCTTTGGATTTAAAACATAAGTTTCCTCCAAAACATCAACAAAAACTGGTTTTGCATTCAAATTTAAAATTGGCTCAACAGTAGGCATAGTGGTGTGAGAAGGCACAATTACTTCATCACCTTCCTTAATGCCCAAGGACCTTAAAACAATTTCAATTGCAATTGTCCCGTCACTTACTGCAATTGCATGCTTTGTTCCGCAATATTCCGCAAATTTTTTCTCAAATTCCTTTACCTTTTCTCCCATTGTGAATACCCCTGAATCAAAAACTTCGTTCACTGCTTTTTTCATATCATCATTTATAAAAACCTTAGAAGTAAAGATTTTTCTTGAATTTTCACGATTATCCATTTTAAATTCTATTTTAAATTGTATAAAAATATTATGTATGGGAGTTATATATAGTCTTAACATAGGAGTTTCCATCACATAAATCTTTTAAAGATTTTATCAAGTCATATTTGAATATAAAATGAGGGTTTTAATTACTGGAGGTTGTGGATTTATTGGAAGCAATTTTGTAAGATACCTACTTACAGAGAGGAATATTAACGAGGATATCTCTGTTATAAATATAGACAAAATTAGTTATGCCGGAAATGGGAGAAATATAGAACATATGAATCTTTCCAACAACAAGAATTACAAATTCATAAAGGCAGACATATCCGATAAAGAGCGGATTAATAACATAATTTCAGATGAAAAGCCGGAGTTAATTTTCAATTTTGCTGCGGAAAGCCATGTTGACAGGAGCATTTATGATTCTGATGCATTTGAGAAATCCAATTTTATAGGGGCATGCACATTATTTAAATCTGCAATAAAAAACAAAATAAAAAAATTCATTCAAATCTCCACCGATGAAGTTTATGGCAGCATTGAGAAGGGAAGTTTTTCTGAAGAGTCCAATTTGAATCCGTCAAATCCTTATTCTGCAACCAAAGCTGCCGCAGATATTAGTGCACTTGCATTTTTTAAAACCTATAATTTCCCCGTGATCATTACAAGAAGTTCAAACAATTATGGAGAGTATCAATTTCCGGAAAAAATCCTCCCATTGTTTATTACCCATCTTATAGACGGAAAAAAAATCCCCCTTATGTGGAGCGAAGAAAATCCGGGATTGAATGTAAGGGATTGGCTTCACGTCGAAGATAATTGCAAAGCAATATGGCTTGTTTCACAAAAAGGAGAAAACGGGGAAATTTATAATATCCCCGGAGAAAATGAAAAAACGAATATTGAAACAACAAAACTAATCTTGAAAAATTTCGGATTTAAAGACGAGATGATAGAAAAAGTTCCCCACAGAAAAGCGCATGATTTCAGATATTCTGTTTCAGGAAAAAAATTAAAGAGTCTGGGATTTAGACCTGCCCATCCAAATCTTGAGGATGAAATTAAAGAATTAGTCAAATGGTATGAAGAAAATCAGAATTGGTGGAGGCCTTTGAAGAAAATATGAAAGGCGTTATTTTAGCTGGTGGAAATGGTACTCGTTTGCTTCCGTGCACAAAAGTCACAAATAAGCACTTGCTTCCTGTTTACAACAAACCCATGATTTATTATCCGTTAAAAACATTAATAGATGCCGGGATAAAAGAGATCATGATTGTCTCTGGTTCAGGACATGCCGGACATTTTGTCAATCTTCTAGGTTCTGGAAGAGAGTTTGGAGTAAAACTTAGTTATGAAATTCAAGAAGAAGCTGGAGGGATTGCACAAGCCCTTGGAATGGCGAAAAATTTTGTAGGTAATGATTCTGTTGTTGTAATTCTTGGAGATAACCTTTTTGAGGGCAATATCAAGGATTACATAAATGAATTTGAAATGCAGGGTTCTGGGGCAAGAATTTTTCTTAAGGAAGTTGGTTTAAAGGCGGCAAGAAGATTTGGTATTGCAGTTGTCGACGGAAACAATGTTAGTTATGTTGAGGAAAAGCCGCAGAATCCAAAATCAAATCTTGCTATGACTGGATTGTATATGTTTGATTCTGGAGTTTTCGAAATAATAAAGACTCTACGTCCTTCTGGAAGAGGAGAATTGGAAATAACAGATACCATAGATTATTACGTCAAAAGAGGAAATTGTTATTATAATATCATCAAAGGTTATTGGTCTGATGCGGGAACTTTTGAGTCACTTATAAGGGCAAGTAATCTGGTTAGGGAAAAGGAAATGCCTGAAGAAAGTTTCTGGAATGATACTGATGATTTTGTGGATAGTTTCAAATTTCCATCGAAAACTGATGAAACTTCAGAGATTATCGAAAAATTATCCCAGATAACAAAAAAACAATCGGAGATTTTGGATTATCTTCTGAAAAAAACAAGGAAAGAACGGGTCTAATAAACACTTTGATTTTGGATATGCCATTCTATTGTCTTCTTCAGTCCTTCTTCCAGAGAAATTTTTGGCAACCATCCAATTTCAGAAATTTTTGAAATGTCTGCCGCAAAATGTCCGGGCTCAACAGCTTTTCTTTCTTCGGGATAGGGAATTATTCTTATATTCCCTTTCCCAGTTATTTTCACAATTTTTTCAGCGAGTTTTTTTATTGTAATAAGGTTTCCTCCAATGGGATTTTCCATACCCTGTTTTCCAATACAACATCCTAAATTAAAAATCTCGCCGTGAGTTTCTGAAGAAGCTAAAAGTAAAAAAGAATCTATGACATCATCAACATAATTTAAATCTCTTAGGACTTCGCCTCCGCCCCAGAGTTCTATTGTTTCCCCTTTTATAGATTTATCAATAAAAACCGGAACAACCGACATCATTTTTGGAGACTGTCTTGGTCCATAAGTATTAGTTAATCTTAAACTGTTAATTCTTACATCAATTCCCGATTCTCTTAAAAGATGGTTTAACAAAATATGATGAGCCTCGACGGCATTTTTAGAAATTGACTGATAATCTGTTAAATTTTTTGGTAAATAATCCTCTTTAACAGGCAAATCATTAAAAAGAACTTTTCCGTATTGATCTCTTGTTCCAGAGAAGATTATTTTTAACTTTTTCTGCGGATTTTCAATCATTACCTGCCTGCAAGCGTCTAAAAAGAAAACTTGTGAAATAAAATTTACATCCATCTCAAATTCAAGTTCTTTTTTATCAAATTTTGTATGTTTTACCGAGCCAGATAAATTAAAAATTATTTCAGCCTCTTTAATCATTGGTTTTATTTTCTCTGTGTTTTTTATATCCCATTCGCTTCCAGAATAAATTTCGATGTTTTTTTTATTTTTTATTTCGTCAAGGTTCTGGAGGTTTCCGCCAAGTCCTTCGGTCAAAACGTCGATTAGAATAATTTTTTTTGGATTTAAAACAGAAAGCGTTATTGCCAAATTACTCCCGATAAAGCCACAGCCACCTGTGATAAGGATCGTTTTTCCTTCGAAATATTTTTCGTATTCTTTCATATTTTATAAAAGAAATTAATTTTTTATTGATTTGAACAGTCCTATAGTTTCCCTTATGTCTTCCTGTAGATTGTCTTTTGGAACAAAACCAGTCTCTCTTATTTTATTATCGCCAACATGATAGGGTTTCTGATTCAGCAAAGGGGATTTTGTAATTTTAATTTTTACATCCGGTTTTGTTTGTCTTATCGCGTCAATTATCTCTCTCATCTCAAAATTTTTTGTGAGAACGTTATAGATTTCGCCGATTTTCCCGTTTGTTTCGAAAAATTCATAAGCCCGAATACAATCGTTTAATCCTAAATAGGGACGCTTGCTGTTCAATGCAGAATCCCAAACATCTAATGGTTTGTTAATAGCAGCAAGATAGCAAAATTTATTTACGGCCGTGTGAAACCTCATGCCAATGCTTGTCCCGAAAATTGTCCCTTTTCTTAAAACTATTATTGGAAATCCGGTTTCTTTTGAAATTTTCTGCAGAAGTTTTTCTGTTTTTCTTTTTGCCTCTGCATAAGGAGAAGCCGGCTTGTAAAGTTCCTCCGGAGAATTTTCATCAACTATTCCTTCCGCCTCTCCATAAACACTTGTTGTGGATGGGTACAAAAATCTCCTGACATTTGCATGCATTGCGGCGTTGACAACATTCCATGTCCCATCAAAAATAACTCTGCCAGTTAATTCAGGGTTGTTTATTGTCGACGGAGCATCTGTAACAGAAGCAAGATGTATCACAACATCAATATCTTTCATTGCATCTTTTATTTTTACAATGTCATTTATGTCTCCCTCAATAAATTCAAATTTTACATGTGTTCTCGGCAAATCAAAAAGAGCAGGATACCTTTGCGTTGAAATATTATCAAAAATTCTTATTAATTCAACATCATCTCTTTTGGCATATTCCCTTATTAATTTTGAACCTATATGCCCTAATCCCCCAGTTACAAGAAGTTTAAGAGTCATGTCAAAGACAAAAAGAAATTGTATTTAAGGATTATGAAGATGAAGAACGATGATTGAAAATAGAATTAGAATCTTGTTCCAAGATTTGAGTTGTTTTATAAAATATTCATCCTACTAACATAAAATCCAATCGTCTTCTCCAATCCTTCATCAAAAGAAATTTTTGGATACCACCCCGTAATTTCTTTGAACTTTGAAAAATCAGCAATGAAATTTCTTTTGTTTATCTCGCTTTCACTTTCTGGAAATGGTATGTGCTCTATCACAACGCCCCGCCCAGTCATCGCTTCAACTATTTTTTTTATTTTTTCAACAACCTCGTTCATAGTTCTTCCTTCCCCAGAACCAAGAATACAAACTTCCCCGTTTGTCTTGTCTGAAATAGCTGCAAGAATAAATGCATCGACATAATTCTGCACATAACAGTAATCCCTTATGAAATCTCCAGTTCCATGAACTGTCAAAGGTTCTCCGCGAAGGGCACGACCAATCATAAAATTCAAAACTCCGCGGTTTGGATTATCAATTCTCTGCAATTCTCCGAAAACATTTGACAACCTTAAAACACAGAATTTTAATTTGAAATTTTTATAATATATCTTAAAGTACTTTTCTGCAATTAATTTATTTGTGTCATAAATTGACAAAGGATTTTCCGGATGGTTTTCATTTACTGGAAGTTTTGAGGGGGTGCCTATCACCGTTGTAGTGCTGGCAAAAATTATTTTTACATTTGGGTTTTCTTTTTTGCATGTTTCCAAGAGATTTAAAATACCAAGAACGTCAGTCATTAAATCCTCTCTTGGATTTTGCATTGATTTTTTCAAATCAGTCTGCCATGCAAAGTGAAAAATGTAATCCTTGCCTTTTATTGTTTCAGAAACATCTGATTCATTTGTAAGACCCCCTTCAATAAATTTTATTCTTGATCCTATTCCCTTAAAATTTTCCCTGTTTTTTCCAATACGAGTAAAAATAGTTATGTTTGCGCCAAGTTCAACAAGTCTTTTTGCCAAATTTGCCCCAAGAAAACCCGCCCCTCCGGTAATTAGAATGTTTTTTCCAGCCATTTGGCGGAAGAGAAAATCCATATTTTTGGAACAATAAACTTCTTTATAAGCATTGTTAATAAATAGTATCTAATTAATCTTCATAATCTATTTAAATAATTTTGATGACTTTTCTTAATGGAGTTATCTAAGTTTTGTAAAATTTGCAATTCAAACAATCTTGTGAAATTTGTTTCTTTCGGGAAAATGCCTGTTGCAAATGCTTTTCTGACAAGGGAACAGTTGACAAAAATAGAAAGCGGGCAAGAACGGGAATATTCTTATGATATGGAAGTCGGCTTCTGTGGAAACTGCAAAATGGTCCAGCTTATTAACATTGTCCCATACAACAGATACATTGTCCCCGATGAGAAAGGAAAAACTAATTACGCGTTTTTTTCTTCAACTTCAAAAGTTATGGAGCAACATTTTGCGGATATTGCAAAAAAAATTGAAGATAATTTCCTCGTTTTCAGTTCAAAGATTCTGGAGATTGGGAGCAATGACGGAATTTTCCTGAAGGCTTTCAAAAATCATAAAGTTCTCGGCATTGAACCTTCGCAAAATGTTGCGGAAATTGCACAAGGGCATGGAATTGAAACAATAACTGATTTTTTTTCGGAGAAATTAGCAGAGAAAATTTTCAGCAAAAATGGAAAATTTAGAATTATATTCTCTGCTAATGTAATACTTAACATAATTGATTTGCATGATTTGCTTAGAGGAATTAACATTCTCCTGGAAGATGAAGGGGTTTTTGTTTTTGAAGATCCTTACATTGCGGATATTCTGGAAAAAACATCATATGATCAAATTTATGACGAGCATGTTTGGTACTTTTCTTTAACTTCCCTAAAAAGTTTACTTGAAATGCACGATATGGAAATCTTTGATGCTGAGAAACAAGATGTTCATGGGGGTTCTATGAGAGTTTATGCGTGCAAAAAAGGGAAGAAAACAAAAACGGAGCGATTTCTTAATTATCTTAAAGAGGAGAAAGAAAAAAAGATTGATAATTTACAACCTTATCTTGATTTTGCAAAGAGAACAGAAGAATCAAAAAAAGAGCTTGTTAAACTTTTGCATGATTTAAAATCTCATGGCAAGAAAATTGTTGGCTATGCCGCCGCGTCTAAGGGAACAATTGTATTGAATTATTGTAATATCGGGAAGGAGATTTTGGATTACATTTCTGATTCAACACCATACAAACAGGGATTATACAGCCCTGGAAAACACATTCCAATAGTTTCTCCAGAAGATTTTCATCAGGATAAAAATGTTGATTATGTTTTGCTCGGAGCTTGGAATCATGCAAAAGAAATTATCAGCAAGGAACAGAAATTTACAGAAAGAGGCGGGAAATTCCTTGTGCATTATCCAATGGCAAGAATTCTAGAAACAGAAACAAATAATGCAAACAATTCAAAAATAAAATTCGTTAACGACTTGATAGAAATAAAAAAATTAAATATTTTTGCAAATGATCAGGGATATTCTTTTGAAACAATAAGGGCAGATGACAAAATCTACCGTGGGAAATTTGGACAAGTTTTTGTCTCTATTTTGTATCCTGGAGTCATAAAGGGTTGGCATCTTCATCACAAGCAAACAGAATACACTACTTGTATTAAGGGGGATATAAAATATGTTGCATTAAAAGAAAATCCCGACGGCACAAAATCAGTTCAAGTTTTAACAATCGGCGAGAGAAATCCTATTGTGGTTTATGTTCCTACAGGAATTTGGCACGGGTACACTTCCCTATCTAATAGTGAAGCGGTTACCATGCATTTAATGGACAAGCCCTATGACATAAAAGACCCTGATACAGACAGGAAAGACCCTTATGAATTCGGAGATTTTTTGAGTGTAAAAAATGGGTAATTGAATATATA
>JBBSYQ010000033.1:0-23498 GCA_038045145.1 Nanobdellota archaeon | reverse complement strand
AACTATCCGCAGGTTAAGATAGAACTTTCCCCGAAAATACCGCCGTTAAAAAAAATAACAGACAAAACAAAAATTAATGTAAGGTACAGCCTTATTCCGCCGTTTGCTTTCGCGCATATTTACTGGGACGCAAAAATTTCCGAACTTGCATATGAGGTTGAAGAACCCATACTTAACGAAAAGGAAAAGGAATTCAAGGAAGAAATTATTTCCGCCATGCAGAATATTATCAATTTCGACACCATTGTTGAAAAGGATGTGAACACCCTTCTTGGTTACATAGACCAAATGTTCAAGGTTTTGCTTCTGGAACTCGGAATAGAAATTTCGTATGAAAGCTACAAAAAAATATATTATTATCTCGTGAGGGATTTTATAGGTTTTAATGAAACAGATCCGTTGCTGAAAGATTATTTCGTCGAGGATATCGAGTGCAACGGCGCTGAAACTCCGGTTTACATTGTTCACAGAATTTACAGGAACATAAAAACAAATATTATTTTTAATGATATTGACCGGCTTGCAAATTTTGTCGAGAAACTCGCACAGAGATGCGGAAGATATATTTCCTACGCTAATCCAATTTTAGACGGGAGTCTTCCCGACGGAAGCAGGGTGAATGCAACATACACAAAAGACATATCAAGCAGGGGACCTACATTCACCATAAGAAAATTCACAAAAACTCCGTGGACACCGACGCAACTTATATCGTTCAACACCCTAAGCCCAGAGATGGTTGCCTATCTATGGCTTTTAATAGAACACAAGATGAACATCCTTATTACAGGCGGAACATCGTCGGGAAAAACCTCTCTGCTAAATGCTATCGCGTTTTTCATACCTCCCGAAGCAAGAGTTGTAAGCATTGAAGACACGAGGGAACTAAATCTGCCAAGGGAAAACTGGCTTCCAAGTGTTGCAAGAACATCAACAGGAGTCAGAGGAATGGGAGAAATAGATTTGTTTGCATTGCTAAAGAGTTCTTTCAGGCAGAATCCCGATTATGTAATCGTCGGAGAAGTAAGGGGCAAGGAAGCTTCTGTTTTGTTTCAGGGAATGGCGTCAGGACACTCTTCAATGAGCACGATGCACGCAGATTCAGTTGACACTCTTATCAAAAGACTTGAAACACCGCCGATAGAACTTTCACCGACGCTGTTGAATGTACTTGACTGCGTCGCAGTAATGACTCACGCAATCGTAAACAAGCAGGAAACAAGAAAACTTAGGGAGATAGTAGAAATAGTCAATATAACTCCCGACGGAATTGCCCTGACAAACACGCCGTTTGTGTGGAATCCGGCAGATGACACTTTTTATTTCAAGAAAAACAGCAGGATATTTGAGAAGATATCAAAAAGAAGCGGACTGAATTTGCAAGAGCTTGAAACAGAATTCAGAAGAAGAGTGCAGTTAATTTACAAGCTGTACAGGGGAAAGATATTTGATTTCGTAAAAATTCAGGAAGTAATCAACCAGTATTATAAAAAACCGGAAAAAGTTCTGGCTGAATATGACATCAAGTAAATTTTCTCCAACAAAATATTTAATAATACAACATTGCTTTTTCTTTTATGGGGAGAGAAGAGGCGTCGTTTCTAATTCAACTGGTTGATTCTCTGAAGGAATCGGAGTTAAAGATGGAAGAATATTATGAAAAAAAAGATTATGACGATTTCAACAAGGTAAAAAAACTGATGCTTACGATTCAGAAGAATATTTCAGAGGTGGCGAATGATGTATGAAGAGGAAGGGATTTTTCCCAGATTAAAGAATCAAATTTTAAGAGAGGAGGAAATTATCGGAGAAATCAACAAACTGCTCGATGCTCTTAATAAAAACCCAAAAAACAAGAATGTTGCAAACAGGATAAATGAATTGAAAAGAAATCTTAGAAAAGAAAATAAAATTCTCTTGAGATTCATCTACGGAATCTCCATTGTAAAGCCCCTTAATTATCAGAAACAACCGGCTGGTGAAAAAATTCAGGAGATTCAAAATGAAAAACTCCCGGACATAAAAGCAAAAGAAGAGTTCCTGCTTCCCGCACTTGAAAAAAGAACTCTAAGAAGAATCAAGGAAAAAGATGTTGAAGATGTTAAAAAAAAGATTAAAAAACCGAACATTTATGTCAGATTTTCAAACAAAATGTTTTCCGAATTCTCCGGGAAATTAATCACGCAGGGGAAATTTGATTCTGTAAAAAAGAATCTCGTCAAGGCAAACATAGACATAATGCCGAAGAGTTACATTTCAGTTATCTTTTTCACGACACTTATTTCCGCAGGCATTTCGTTTTTCATTTTTTTGTTTTTTCTGTTTTTTAACTTCGGCGTTAAACTTCCGATAATAACTCTTTCAACTGAAAGCATCGGCATCAGATTTTTGAAAGTTTTCTGGATTTTGTTTGTCGTTCCCGCAGGAACATTCCTGTTTATGTATCTTTATCCTTCAATGGAAAAGAGCTCTGTTGAGAAAAAAATGAACCGGGAACTTCCGTTCGCGACGATAAACATGGCTGCGATATCAGGCTCGATGATTGACCCCACGAAGATATTTAACATAATAGTTTCAACAAGAGAGTATCCTTATCTTGAAAAAGAATTTATCCGCGTTGTCAATAACGTGAATCTTCTTGGCTATGACCTTGTAACTTCTTTAAGAAACAGCGCATTTAAATCTCCGAGCAAGAAACTTGTCGACTTGTTTAACGGGATTGCAACGACAATAGCTTCCGGCGGAGATTTGCCGAGATTTTTTGACGAAAGAGCGCGAAGTCTTTTGTTTGAGTACAATCTTGAAAAGGAAAAAGAAACTCGCGCCGCCGAAACTTTCATGGACATTTACATCAGCGTAGTGATTGCGGCGCCGATGATACTCATGCTTTTGCTGATGATGATGAGAATTTCCGGATTGGGATTGAACATAAGCACGTCGACAATAACGCTGATAATGGTTCTCGGGGTTTCCATCATAAATATAATCTCCCTTGTCTTTCTAAACTTAAGACAATCTGGAGAATAAAATTTAAGATCATGGAAGTAAAAAAAATTCACATAATCGGCATTGCAGTGTCTTCAATAATCATAATTTTATCTTTGTTCTTTATGGGAACAAGATTTTTTTTCGTGTTGATGGGAACCGGAATTTTGGTCGGAATTACCCCTTTTGTTTTTTCATTGATTAATGAAGCGAGAGTGGAATCTGAAAAAGAGGAAATGTTTCTCGAATTTGCAAGAAATCTGGTTGAAAGCGTCAGAGCAGGAACTCCGATAAGCAAGAGCATAACCAACATCAAAGACAAGCCGTACGGGGTCTTGAGCGAGAATATCAAAAAACTTGCAAACCAAATTTATCTCGGCGTTCCGCTAAGCACGGCGCTGCGGGTTTTTGCAAGAGATGTCAACAACAAAACAATTTCGCGCGCTTTAACTTTAATCGGACAGGCGGAGAGATCCGGCGGAGACATAGGAGAAATACTTGAGTCTGTTGCGCACGCCGTCAATATGACGGACAAGCTGAAAAAAGAAAGGAGAGCGGTAATTTCAACTCTCGTCGTGCAGGGTTATATTATCTTCTCAATATTTCTGATAATTGTCCTTATAATGCAGTTCAAAATAATCCCCTTGCTTGCCGGAGTCGGAAGTCTCGGAGGAATCAGCGGCGGCGGAAGTCTTTCAACGCTGGAAACTGGAAACAGCCTTGCTGCAATTGAAATATCAAGCGCGTTTCTCTATCTTATTTTGATACAGGGTTTTTTCAGCGGGCTTGTAATCGGGCAACTTTCCGAAGGAACAATAAAAGCAGGGGTGAAACATTCGTTCATACTTATGGTTCTGGCTTTTTCGGTGTCGACAGGAGCAAATCTTTTCTTTGGATAATTATTAAAATATAAAAACCAAGATTCATTATTCTTTCAATGAACATAAAATCAAAAAGAGGAAATCGAAAAAGGGGGACTCACGTCGGCGTTGTCCTGTCTTTTGTGATATTCGTTACATTTTTGATTTTCATTTATTCAATACTCGGAACCAAGATACAAAACCAGACAAGCAAGCAAAATGTCCTAGACAATTTGAGGACGAAATTGCTGATTGAAAATTTTCTGTCTTCAAGTTCTGTTGAAATCCTTACAATAAATCTTATTCCCGGCACGCACGGAGCCGCCAAAGATTGCATTCAATTCAACATCGTAAGCACCAACTTAGAGGATATTATCAATGAAAATACAAAAGACCATTTAAAAATAAAAAATGAATCCGGCGAAACTCTGGATTATCTGTTTCTCGGCAGCCAGAATAACATTAGGATATCTCCTGTTAATTCAGAACAAAACGCGGTGTTAAAAATATATTATTCCCAGAAGATTACATCAAACGAGGAGAGTTCCATATCCGGTTGCAAAAACATAGATAATGATAGAATTATCAGAGGAGAGATAAGAGAAGAAACATGGATTTTTGAATCAGGCATAACCTCCCTGATAGACAGATATGAAGCAGACTGCGGCGAGAGTCTTAAAACAGAATTTGGAGTTTCGGAAGGAAGCAATTTTTGGTTTAGTTTTGAACTTGCAGATGAAACAATAATTCAGCCAGCGTGCAGGGAAATCCCGAATACACTAAATGTTTATGCCGCACGGGTTCCAGTTGTTTATCTTGATGAAAATGCAAATACATTATCCGGTTTCATAAACCTAATCGTTTGGTAAAATGGACAGAAAATTTTTAATACTTAATCAAAAAAAGGCATGGATAAGAATCGTCGAGGCTTTTTCAATGATACTTCTGATAACAGGAGTTCTGCTGATTATTCTAAGCAGGGGGAATGTCGCGGAAAGCAATTCTTTTCAAAGCATCTACGACGCTGAAAGGGGAATTTTGACAGACATCCAGCTTAATTATTCATTAAGAGCGTCGCTGATTGCATTAAATTTGCCGACGGGGTGGGAGGATATGCCTGATGAAATTACGGGAAGAATAACTTCAAAAACTCCGGAAGGTTTGGAATGCAAAGCAAAAGTTTGTGCAATAGGAAGCGAATGTTTTTTAAGTTCCGGGGAAGTTCCGATAGGAAAAGATGTTTATTCACAATCAACCATTATCATGACGGATTTAAATAATTACAATCCCAGACAATTAAAATTATTTTGCTGGGTAAAATAGATTTAAAATTTTGTGTTATTTTAGCAACTTTTTTGGCAACAGTGGCGGTATAACTTAAAATTAATAAACTATCCTCTGTTTTATTTCTAATGAAATCTGAGAAAAAAATATACAATTATGGAATAGATGTTGATGAAGAAACTCTAAAACAATTTAAGAATTGCTATTCTGAAGATTTTGTCGTCGCTGCGGCGTTGATGCCTGACGCACATCTTGGATATGCCGCGCCGATAGGAGCGGTTTTGAAAACAAAAGGATTCGTCGTGCCTGCGTGGGTTGGATTTGACATTGGCTGCGGATTGATTGCAGTAAAAATACATGGAAAAAATCTTGTTGAAAAAGTCAGGGAAAAACAAAATCAAATTTACAATCAAATTGCAAAAAAAGTTCCGATGGGAGTGGGGGAGTATAACCAAAGCGACAGGATTTCCGAGAAAACAAAAAAATCTTTCAAAGAAATTCTGGAAAGATTTGAAAAAAATCCTCACGATAAAAACATTTTGAATTATCTAAAAACTACGGCAATCAAACATCTCGGAACACTTGGCGGAGGAAATCATTTTATTGAATTAGGAAATGATGGGAAGAGAAAAGAATTGTGGCTCATAATACATTCGGGAAGTAGAGGAATCGGGCACAACGTCGCAAAAAAATACATGATTTCTGCTTCGGGAAGTAATGAAAAAAAGGAATATGAAAGAACTTTTCCTCTTGATGCAAACTCGCGAATTGGAAAAGAATACCTGAATGTTCTTGAATTTGGCTTGGATTATGCACTTTTGAACAGACTTGAAATGGCTTATCAGGTTATTGAAGTCCTAAACGAAGTTCTCAATGAAAATTTGAAATATGAACTCCGGGTTAATAAAAATCACAATCATGCAATTTACGAAAACGGATTTTTCATACATCGAAAGGGCGCGACTCCCGCGAAAAAAAATGAGAGGGGAATTATTCCGGGAAACATGAGAGACGGCTCTTTTCTCGTCGAGGGAAAAGGAAATCCAAAATTCCTAAACAGTTCATCTCATGGAGCAGGAAGAAGCATAAGCAGGAAAGGCGCGAAGAAAAAATACACGATGGAAGATTTCAGAGAGGCAATGAAGGGAGTAAAAGGCACTGTTTCAGAGAAAACCCTCGACGAACTTCCAATGGCTTACAAGAATTTTTCAAGAGTAATGGACGCGCAAAAAGAATCTGTTAAAATAATCAAGCACATAAAACCAATAATAAACTGGAAAGGTGAATAACCTGCAATGGTTTCTAAATAAACGCATCGAAAGGCGAATAAAAAATTCACTGCATTTGTTTTAACAAACAATTGGAAGGGCGAGTGAGAAATTGTCGCAGTAGGATTACTAAAACATTTATAAAATGCATTTAATAGTATAAAGGATGGAAAGGGGGCAAAGAGGTTTGGATTACAAGCTGGTTTTTTTAATTGTTGGAATTATTCTTTTAGTCGGAATCATAATCGGTGTTTTTGTTTACCTGTCAAAACCCAAACCAGATGCCGTTAACGTTCAATGTGAAATTGACTGCAACACGGGGAGCATAAATGGTTATTGTTTTGCGGAAAAACAAGTCAGCAAAGACATAAAAGCGACATGCAAAGAACTTTCTGAAAATTCCGCTTACAGCGAATATAATGTTAAATCCTGTTCTGAAATTTCATGTGAAACTCCTAAACAAAATTGTGTCGGAAATCTTGGAGGAACATGGAAACTTCCTGTTGACGGGAAATGTCCTGAAAATAAGAAGAGACTTGTTCCATCAGACTCCCCCCCTTCAGAAGGACAAATTTGCTGCAGAACATAAATTATGAATATTAATATAAATAAAATGAATCTGAAATACTCTGTAATAATATTTGGTTTTATATTTTTTGCAATTTTTTCAGTAATTAATATCAATGCTTCCCTTTTATGCAGAAATTTCGCAAATGATTTCAGTCAGACGTGCAATGATTATGATACGCAAACATTATGTGAAAACAGCGGCTGTTTTTGGGGGGATTGCAAAATAACAGCCTCGAATAACTGCGTTGCCGGCGACGGAGACAGCCCGGATTATGCTTATCCTGCAATAGGACTTTCTGATTCAACAAACGCGCACGGGGAATTTCCTCATGTAAATTATCCCGATGTTGTATGCTGCACTTTTAATACCCCAAATTCCTGCACAGGAGAAAATGAAATTGTAAGACTTTCTGATTCAACAAACGCGCATGCTGAAGACCCTGAATTAACCCCGCACAATTATAACACCCCTGCATGCTATCAAGGATTAGTTTCGTGTCAATTAACAACAAGTCAGTGCGATTCAAACAGCGAAATAGAAATGCTCACTCTTTCCTCTCCGACAAATGCGCATATTGGAAGCATAGGAGCAAGTGCCGGAGCGTACGGAAACAGAGTTTGCTGTTCAATAACTCAAGACGCGACAAATGGAAGTGGAGAAACACCAACAGCTCCTGGAGTTTACTGGGTTTCGTCTTACAGCGGCGCTGAAATAACCCAGTGGAATGTTTATACAGGAATTTCAGAAGTCAACATGAGCTTAACAGGACTTGGATTAACGCAAGGAACGCAGGTTACATTTGAAATTTATGAAAATGATCCTTTAGTTGATGACAACATAAGAACAGGAGCAAATGCAATTACAGGAACGGCAAATGCAAACGGAGATGTTATGACTTCATGGACAATAACACAAGATGACTTGGATAAAACTCTTGATGATTACACTCAATTTTATTTCATAGCCACAGGAACAGGAGTTAATGAACAAAGTGATTATCTTGAGTTAATTGTTCAGGGAGAACTAACCTGCACAGGAATTGCCGCGTGTTTGAATTATCAGGAAGAAGGAATATGCCAAGCGGATTTATGCGGAGTTGCAAATGCAAGTGTTCCTGAAGGCATTGACTGCACAAATCCGTCAATAAGTTGTTTTTGCACATGGGACTCTTCTGACATAGAGGGAGTTTGCGGGTCACAATGGAATTTGCTAGATGAACAAGGAAATATTTTGGGAAGTTGCGAATATACGCAAGATGCAGGAGGAGACGACTGCAGCGACGGATTTTTGAGCTACTCATGGACAGCGAGCTGGAACGGCGGTGGAGAATCTGCTGAAAACAATTGCGTCAACGGGCAAAAGACAGCCGAATGTCCTGCACAAATCGCGCTTCCTTTCTTTAATGGTTATAACCTGTTAATAACAATTTTGGTAATAGCTTCGATTTATGCCGTGTTGATTTTGAGGGATAAACACAAAGGCAGAAAGAATAAAAAATAATCCTGAATGCCCTTAAATATATAATAACTTTTCAGACAGATTTATAAAATTAATTTCCCATAATTATTAATGCAAAAAAGGGTGATGTTTGTTTTGATTTTGGTTTTTTTATCAAGCATTATTTATGCCGATTTTCAGGAAGGCGAAAAACCATATTCAATAACAACAAAATATTCTGCAAATGACAATCTAAAAGGATGGGTGAATATTTCATTAAATAACGAACCAGCAAATGCAAGGATTGAAACAGAATTTGGGAACATTAAGGCGGAATCTGTAAGCCTTATTGATTTGCTAAACTCTGCAAATTTGACAAAAGACAAAAATTACACCTGTTCCATTTCTGACTGCGGCACAGAATATGCAGGTGTTGGAGAAAGCAGCAGCACTTCAAAAGTTTTTAACATGAAAAAAAGCGAGAACAATATTTCAGGATTTTTATTTAATGAAGAATTGACCGGAATAACCTCTGTTGTATTTTCAATAAACAGCAACGCAATAACATCGTGCAATAATCAGCTGAAAATAGATTTTTTTGACGACGGTGAAATAGATTTTGCAAACAAAAATGTTTTTGTCGGCACGCTTCCCGCAGACGAAGTTTGTTCTGCAAAAGATTACGGATGCTTTAACCCGTATGCAGACGCTACGGAGAGGGACATAAGCAGCAACATGACTTATTGCCAAAAAATATTAATTCCGGAATCGTCGGGAGCGAGAGTCGGAGCAGTTGTCATGGGAAACGGCGACAAGGAATTGAAAATGTCTGTTTACAAATCCGACGGAAGTTATATTGGAGAATGCATTGAAAATGTTAATGCGGGCAATAACTGGGAGCAGATTTCCTGCGATGTAAACGAATACTTAAACGGCGGTAATTATTATGTCTGCATCAACGGAGATGAAAGGGAAAATATCTATAAAATAAAACTTGAAACAAATGACAAATGCGGATTTTTTGGCTCTCCTGAAAATAATCCCGAAGAAACAGCCGCGTACCAAATTTTTGCACAGGGAAAAAAATTTGCGGCTGTCGGCAGTTTATCAACTTCCGGCATTGGAGGATTTGATGAATCTTCGTTTGCAGACAAAGTTAAAAATTATATTGAAGGAAAATACGGAAGTCTGGACTGCTCCGGCGGATGTTCAATTCCGATAAAATTAATTGCCGGAGAAGATGAAGAGGTAACTTTATCCGGCTTGAATATTAATTATGACGATCAATTCGGACCGGTTACAAATTATAATCTGTTTAATGATTTTTCCACAGAATCTGCAAAAATTAATTCAGGCTTTGTAAAAATAAAGATTGACAAAGCCAATCTGCATGTTCCTTCAAGCTTCGGCAGCCATAATTTTTTATTGACTCTTGGAGGAAAGGAAATTATTTCAGAAAAAATAGAAGTGCAAAGAACCCCGACGATAAGTTATGTTACTCCGTGGATTGCAGTAGCGGCATTTCCTACGGAATTTACTGTATTTGTTGACAAGCACGGTGCAAACACGACAATAACACAATACAAATGGGGTTTTGGCGACGGAAGCAATGAAACAACGACAAATTCAAACAAGGCAGAACATACATACAATAACCAAGGAAATTTTCAGTTGAGAGTTACAATAAAGGATTCAAAGGGAATTGATTCTTCAAAGTCATTTAACATTACCGTCGGAACAGCCAAGAATTCAGTTGAAATGGTTTTGCAACAAAAAATAAATAATCTTAACAACATTGAAAAACAAATAAAAAATTTATCCGCATTTGAACAGACAACTTTGAAAAACCTCCTGTCACTTGATGAGGCAAAAAGTGAAATAAGCGGCATTCAGCGAAGAGTACAAGCGGCGACTATCGACAATGATTATGTTGGAATCATGCAGGATTTGACTAAGACAACAATCCCTGAATCAATTGTAGAAACAGTCAAAGCAGATTCAATAATTTTTATTCCGGATAAAAATAACATCAATCTTGACATCATAAAAGAAGCCGGCGGGGGGAATTATAACAACTCTGTTAAAACGGATTACATAAATTCAATTATTACATGGGACGGCAGCAATCTTGAAACAAAAGTTGACTTTAATGAAATTTCCGGATTATTTAACGGCGAACTATCGAAAATTGTCAGTTTTATAACTGTAAAAACTGCAAAAGAAAATCTGGATGATATTGTCTTTCTTTTTATTCCAAATCTCGGGAATCTTACATTTAAAGAAAATTATTCAAAAACTGAAAGAGAAGGTTATACTTACATTGAACTGAAAGAAATGCAAAACACAATTGAATTTCACACTAAGGAGAGTATTGATTTCCAGAACATGCCTATTTTTCTGTCGCCTAGATTAAGCCAGTTGTCTGTTCAACAAAGTGCCAGAGGGGAAGAAATTGATTTGGGGAAAACATCAAAACAAATATTTTTTGTTTTAAGCATAATACTCCTTGCAATGCTCGGGTTTATTGTATACATAATTATGCAGGAATGGTACAAAAGAAGATATGAAACTTATCTTTTCAAAAACAAAAATGATTTGTATAATATGGTTTCATATATACATAATGCAAAGAAGAGAGGAATTAATCACAGGGAAATTTCGTCCAAACTGAAAAGAGCGGGATGGAATTCCGAACAGGTCAATTATATTGTAAGAAAATATCTCGGGAAGAGAACGGGAATGTTTGAAATTCCGGTAAATAAAATAATTAATTTTTTCAGAAAAAAAGAGGTCGACCAAAGAAATCAATTTCAAACGCGTCCGCCGAGGAATATCAACACGAAAGTTTAATAAAGCTTTGAGATTATTTAGAAATATTTTGAATAAAATGGGAATAAACATAATTGGTAATTTTTTTACTCGGGTTTTTGGAAATGTTTTCAAAAACAAAAAAAGTATAAAAATGGGTTTTTACGGACCGCCTAATGCGGGCAAGACAAGCCTTGCAAACAGAATATGCAAAGACTTTACCGGCGAAGAAATGGGAACTGTAAGCAAAATCCCCCACGAAACGAGAAATGTCCAATTCAAAGAAAAAGTGGAAATAACATACAAGGGAAAGAAAATGACATTCAAGATGATTGATACTCCGGGAATCGCAACAAAAATAGATTACGAAGATTTCTTGAAATACAAAATGAAAAAAGCTGATTCAAAAAAGAGGGCCAAGGAAGCAACGCAGGGAGTTATTGACGCAATAAAATGGCTTGATGACATGAATATCGTCGTGGTTGTCTTGGACGCGACAGAAAATCCTTATAATCAAGTTAACATTACCATCATAGGAAACCTTGCCGCAAGAAAAATTCCCGTATTAATCGTCGCAAATAAAATAGATTTAAGAAAAGCTGACATAAAAAGAATAGAAGCGGCTTTTCCGGAATATGATGTTATCGGTGTAAGTGCAAGATACGGGAAAAATCTGGAGGAGTTTTACGAATCCATATTTAAACTTATAAAAAAAATTTAAGATAAAACTTTCCATATAAACTAAAATGAAAAAGAGCACGAAAAAACTTAAAGGATTTACAATTCAGCTTCTGCCTTATTCAGAAATAAGAAGTCTTGACAGCGACGACAGAATCAAGAAAATATTAAACATTGTCCTCGGAAACAGCATTGTGATTCTGCAGGGAAAATTAAGAACAGAAGAAGAAACAAGACTTATCGGGGACACTATGGCAATGATAGGACATATAAAAGGTTTCAAGGGAATTGAACTTGCCGTAATTTCGGGAAACGGCGGGGAGAGATTATTCGGAAAAATGAGGAGCGGAATATTGAACGCCATTTCCGGCGGAAATCTTGGAGCGATAACAATAATCGGACCGGCAACAATTGTCAAGGAAATAAAAAGAAATCCAAAGAAGATTGAATTATTGCTTGGATAAAACTTCAGAAAAAATTAAATACCTATTTTAGTTTTCTTATTAATGCCCCATCAATGCGTGCACTGCAAGAGTATTATTCCTGTCGGAAGCAAGGAGTTACTTGAGGGATGCAATAATTGTCATGGTAGATTTTTCTTTTATATAAAAGACGAGCAACTGAACAAGATTCAGGAAAATCCCATAGAAATTCCAAAGGAAGAGAGCAAAAAGATTGAGGAGGACATAAGAGACATGGCGGGAATTATTGACGAAGAGATTCCCGTAATTCTGGACATAGAATCGGTAAGAGTCACCAAATCCGGGAAATTCGAAATTGATTTAGTGAATTTGTTCAACAAAAAAAGACCGCTAATCTACAAACTTGAAGAGGGGAAATACATCATTGATTTAAGTTCAACCCTTGACCGAGCGGCAAAGGACATAAAAGAAATAAGGAATCCCTATGAAAAAGATTGATCTTGTTTTAAAAGAGGCTCTTGGAAAAGTAAAACCGGAAAAAGAAGAAATGGAATTACTCAACAAACTTCTTAAGGAATTTATTTTTAAACTTGGGAAAAATTTAAAACAATCCAGATTAAACGCGGAGATTTTTGTCGGCGGAAGTTTTGCAAAAGGCACGATAATAAAAAAAGACATTTATGACGCGGATATTTTTCTAAGATTCAAAAAAGGAAAGGAAAACATATCTGAATTAACCGAGAAAATGTTAAAGGGAATCGGGCATGAGAAAGTTCACGGTTCAAGAGATTATTTCAAAGTTAAAATTGATGAGAATTTTCTTATAGAGATTATTCCCGTAATAAAAATAAAAAACCCCAAAGAAGCGGAGAATGTAACCGACATGTCCTATTCCCATGTGTATTATGTAAAAAAGAAAATCAAGGGGAAGATTCTTGATGAAATACGACTTGCAAAGGCTTTCTGCCACGCCAACGGGTGTTACGGAGCTGAATCTTACATAAAAGGTTTCTCGGGATATGCATTGGAATTGCTTGTTTATCATTACGGAAGTTTTCAGAAATTTGTCAAAGCAATAACAAAAATTAATCAAGACAAAAATTCACGTATTCGGTCTACTTCGCCCAAGCTTGGTCAAAGTAAAGAAATTATAGACATTGAAAAGCATTTCAAGAACAAACAGGAAATTTTAATGAATCTTAACGATGCAAAACTCCAATCGCCGATTGTATTAATTGACCCAACTTACAAGCAAAGAAATGTTCTTGCGGCACTTTCCATGGAGACTTTTCTGAGATTTAAGAAAATCTGCAATGAATTCCTTAAAAAACCAAACGCCAAATTTTTTGAAATTAAAAAAACCGACGCTGAAAAAATAAAAAGAGAATCAGAAAGAAAAAAACTGGAATTTGTTTCACTGACTATCAAAACAGATAAGCAGGAAGGCGACATTGCCGGGAGCAAACTTTTGAAATTTTACAATCATCTTGAAAATGAAATTGATAGATTTTTTGAGATAAAGAAAAAATATTTTGAATACAACAAAAAGGAAAGTGCAAATTGTTTTTTTTCCGTAAAAAACAAGAATGAAATAACTCTTAATGGCCCGGCAATTAATGATAAAAAAAATAAAGAGAGATTTATAAAAACGCATAAAAATACATTCATAAAAAAAGGAAGGATTTTTGCAAAAGAAAAAATAAATTTCAGTCTTAAAGATTTTCTTATGAAATGGGAAAAGAAGAACCGGAAGAAAATGGGGGAGATGTCAGTAAGTGGACTTGAAATTAAATAACATCTTTATTTTCCAAGAGCTTTTTCAAACAATGATGCAAATGCCTGGGCGAAAAATTCCGAGTTAAGCCATATTGCAATATCATCGTCGCCGCCGTCTTTTGACATATAAAAAAGAATTTCATTTCTGTCCACGATAAAGAATTTTGAATCTATGTTTATTTTCTTTATTTTAATGTCCATTTTTTCCGACGCCTCTTTTATCAGTTTGGCGTCTCCAGATAGGGCGATGTTTATTTTCACATCAAGTCTTTTAAGAATGTCAAATGTTTGCTGGAAAAGTTTTGATTTCAGAAGAAATTCCCCGACATTCGTGCATATAATCACTTCTTTTTTTGAATTCTGGATTATTTCCTTAAGATGATTTGAAATGTTCTGCCTCCCTTTTAATGCCGCAGACATTTCCTCCCTTTTCACAGGATTTAATGATTCATGATAAAGTGATTCAAGCTGTGCAAATTCCTCTGTATCTTTTAATGTTGAAAGATTCGTAACTCTGTCCTCGGCGTCTTTTCTTATGTTGTTTTTTATTTTTTCAATTATCATCTTTGGCTTGACGCCGACATATTTCACCGGCTTGTCGAGTTTTGCAAGAGCAAAGCCCATTTTCTCAAGACTTTCGAGGACATCATAAGTTCTGCTTCTGGGTATACCTGATATGGCTGCCGCTTCTCCTGCAGATGCCACGCCCTTCTTAAGAAGAGCCATCCAGACTTTTGCTTCGTAAAGATTGAGATTAAAGTAATCCCTTATCTTTGTTATTATATCCTGCTTCATTATCATAAAAATGCAAAGAAGAGGGGGATTTATAAAACTTACTATTCTGTTACTTTTAAGAAGTGAGAACATAATGGAAGGATTTTTAAAGATATTTTATAATAATCAGATTATGGATTATGGAAATTTGGCAGAATACCAAAGAGAAAGAGCATTACAAACCAAGATGCATTTAGATTTACTAATCTATCTTGGGAAATTAGATGAATCTTTGTTAAAGGGAAGAGTCTTAGATTGGGGTGCAGGGTTTGGAACAAACACCCAATCACTGAATAATTTTGGTGGATATGTTGAAGCAGTAGATATCTCAGAGGCTGTAAACGAGATAATTGCAAGAGGGATCTTGCCTAAAGAGAAAGTTTATCATCAAGATGGAATTAGGTTATTAAAAAATCATCCGGATACATACGATTTAATAGCTTCTTTTATGTTCGGACCATTACAAAGCCAGAGATAAGCAATTTTTACAAGATTTTTATGAAGCTGCTCTTGTTAGTGTTAAACCAAATGGTAGAATTTTATTAACATCAGATATCGGTTCTTTTATATATATTGAAAGATTGGTTCAAGAAGGTTATGGTATTGTATCAAAAAATCCTACGTTCCTCCCAGCATTTATCGGAACAAAAAGATAACCAAATAACTAACTAAAATTCCAGCAAAAATCCCCGCTGAAATAAATGGCATTGCGGGATAAAATTTCTTTTTTTCAGCGAAGAAAAACAAATAACCCAATCCTATAGTTGCTCCGACGACGACGAGCAATGCCGAAAATAATCCAAGCGTCTTCAGCATGACTCCGGCAGTTATTATCGGGAATACAACATCGCCTCCGCCAAGAATTGCAACATTGACTTTTATTCCTTTTTTCAACCTGAATGATTTAGCATTAGATTTCATCGTCTTTAATTTCTCTTTAACTTTTTTTGATGCATAAGGAATAAAAAATCCTGAAAAAATGTTCAGCTTGTTAATCTGATATTTTGCCATTTTTTGCATAATTCCGGAATGCCAAACCGCCCAGATATCGTAAATAGAGATAATTATCAAAAGAACAATTATAGTATAAATATTAAGAAGCGGGACAAATACCGACGCAATGCCGGGGTAGACAAAAAGTTCCGTAGTATTGTGAACGAAGAAATCCCTCTTGTAAATTTTTATGAAAGACAACGGAAGCGAAATTGCAAGAAGATAAAGAACCTTGTATTTAACGTCGGGAATAATCGTATTGAAGAATATTCCCAGCGCAATCACAATCACAAAAAAGAACCAGAGTTTTATGAAAAACTCCGCGTTAAGTTTTGTGAGAAACAAAAGAAGAAACACCGCAATCATGAAAGAGAATATTATAGATGTCAATGCCCAATTAAACTCCCCTGTAGCTTCAAGTTTCGGCGTTTCGAGCCCGAAAGGCAAATCCGGAGATGCAACTTCTTCTACATTTCCTTGGATAACTTTTACAGAAGAATAATAATTAACAACATAAACGCCGATAAATTGCGTAATAAGAAACATGCCCAAAAGTATAAATGTAATTTTCAGATTATGTTTCATCTGAGAACCTCCTGCGGGTTCCTCACACCTCCAGCATCCGCCTTCGGCACAAAGAACTTCCTGCTGATTTCTACAGATCCAACCTCCGCCTTCGGCACAAAGAACTTCCTGCTGATTTCTACAAATCCAACCTCCGCCTTCGGCACAAAGAACTTCCTGCTGATTTCTACAGATCCCGCATCCGTTAAATCCATTATACCAACCTCTTTATCAAATTTTCAGTCGAATAAAGTATTGCAACTCCGACGAGAACAGATATCAAAAAGCTCCACACTTCGTGATTGGGAAAAAGATACAAATCCATTAAGCCCCAAACGCCGCGCCAAAAAGAAATTATGGCGAAAGCTACCAGAATTGTGTAAAAAATATCGCTTAGAGACCTCTTCTTAAAATTCATATAATGGAAAAGAAAAAGCGATTTTTAAATGTGTGGGCTTTGTTTAATAAGTTATTTCGGTTTAAATTCACAATTCAGTAAATTTGGCTCGCATAGCGATTACGCATACGCATCGCGAAACACTGAATAGGAAATCAATTAATAAATAATGAGAACTTCAATCTGCTTTTTGTTTAGCAATTAAAATCTTACGAACGAACCGTGCCATCGGCGTTCGAGGGGATTTTTATTTGTTTAATAAGTCAATAAAGATTAGGGCTTTCTAAACAAAGCAGAAAAGTTTTTAAATTCAAGATAAAGCGAACTAAGATGAAAGATAATTTGGAAGAACTTTTGAAAACAAAAGACAGGGAGGGAAAAATTCAAATGCTTACTGAAGAAGCCAAATATATTTTAGAAGAAAATCCGAGAGATGTTGACATTGATTATGTCAAAAAATTGATAGTGTGCATGAAAGATTATAAAGAAATTCCAACAATGAATGATTTAATAAACGATTTAAAAGAAGGTTATCTCCCGAGATAATTTTATTTCAACTTCAAAGTTTCAAGAATTCTTGGCACATTTGTTTCAATTCTATGAATTTTGTAAAGAGAAGATGCCAAGTCCAGGGATTTTGAAACTTCGCCGTGATTGATTATAATTCTCTTCGGCTTTGGTGAAATCCTGGAAAAAAATGACATCAACTCGTTTCTTCCGGAATGCGCGGTCAGTCCGCGAACAGTATTGTGAACTTCCATATTTATCTTCACAAATTCTTCTTTTCCGTCGACATTCATTTTCACTTCCTTTAGTCCGTCCTGCACCTGCCTTCCCAGAGAGCCATACCCTTGGTAACAAACAAACACCAGAGAATTTTTTTCACTACCGGCAAATTCCTTGAAATATTCAACTGATGCGCCGCCGACGAGCATTCCACTTGTTGCAAGAACAACGCACGGACCGCCTTCAAAAACCGCTCTTCTTTCCTGCGGCGAACCGACGCGGGAAAATGTTTCAGAGACAAACGGGTTTTTGTCCTGAAATGTCATTGACCTAAGATTGTTGCTCAAAAAATCAGGATAAGCTGTGTGAATTGCGTTGATGTCCCATATCATTCCGTCGATATATATCGGCGCTTTCACCATTTTGCCCCTTTTCATTGCATCTTCAAGAATTAACATTGTTTCCTGAGACCTTCCAAGTCCTAATTCCGGAATCAAAATTTTTCCCCCGCGCTTTAGAGTATTGTTTACAATTCCTATAAGCATATCCTCTGCTTCCAAACGCGGCGGCAGGATGTCTGTTTTTGCGCCGTAAGTTGATTCTGTAATCACTGATTCCAGCCTCGGGAAAGAAGTTACCGCTGGATCTAAAAGCCTTGTTTTTCCGTATTTGTAGTCGCTCGTGTAAAGCAAGTTGTGAGAACCGTTGCCAATGTTAAGATGTATCATTGCACTTCCCAAAACATGTCCTGCATTGTAAAGAGTTATTCTTATGTCCGGAGTTATATCTGTAACCTCATTGTAGTTCAGTATTATGGAATGCTTAACCATTTCCTTTATGTCGGGCGAACTGAACAATGGTTTTTCCGCCTGCTTGTATGCAACGCTTATGAAATCCAAAGCAAGCAAGGCAGTTATATCTCTCGTCGGCGCAGTCATGTAACACGGACCTTTGTATCCCATCTTGTAAAGATAAGGAACCAGTCCTCCATGGTCTATGTGCGCGTGCCCGATGACTATTGCATCAATCTGATTTAAATCAAATTCGGGAATGTTGAAGTAGGGGTATTTATCTTCTCCCTGCGACGAGACATCAACTCCGCAATCAAGAAGAATTTTTGAGTTTGGAGTCTGAAGAAGAAGGCAACTTCTTCCAACCTGCCGCGCACCGCCGAGAAACGTGAGGCGAACCCACTCGTCGGTCCTCTCGGGATTCCAATCCTTGTAAATTTTTTTCCCGACGCTGTTCAAAAACTTCCTCCTGTAATTATTATTTTCATAAAGAACTTCCCTTATGCTTTCAACAATCTGGCTTTTTATCGAGGGAGATCTCTGAACCTGCGGAATCCACAGAGTTGTTTTTTTTATTTCATCAAGAATGCTTCCCTGCTTTCCAATAACAAGCCCGGGTTTTTTTGCCTCAATAACGACGATGCTCCTGTGCGAGTCAAACAAGATGTTTGTAATCTCGGCTTCAACAGGAACAATTTTTTTTATTTCTTCCTGCGTCTTCTCCTGTTCGGGAAGTATTTTCTGGTCTGCGCGAAGTTCTATCCTCTTTTTTATTTCGTTTACAATTTTCTTGATTTCGCCTTCTCCTGTTTTGAAAAATTTTTCATTGTCGGTATAGAGAACTATGTTTGCTCCCTCAAAGCCCGCTTCAGTTATTTTTCCTTCAAGTTTCTCTGTTATTGTTTTTAAAATATCCATTTTAGAACTACCAAAATAAAAAATTCAATGATTATCCCTATTTCTCGTCTTTGTACTCTGAGATAATTTCCTGCTGAACAACTTTCTTGATTCCCTCTTTCGTGATGGTGTAAACGTCAATTCCATAGCCAGAGTAAATATCTCTCTGTGTTGAAGATTTTATTGCCTCAACCGCCAATTTGACTCCATCATCAACTGAAATATTTTTTTTGTATTGTCTTTCCAACAAACCAACAATATATACCATTCCCGAACCATTAGCCATATATTCTTTTACTTGAATTAGAGAACCATCAGCACCGATTTCATATAACTCGCACGAGCCGTCTTCGTTGACTCCGCCGATAAATGTATCGACAATGTCCGGAACCATTGAAGGCTGTCTTATTCCGTTGTAAGCTATCGTTGCAACAAGGTTTGCAGATTGTTTTACAGACGGTCTTTTTTTAGACCTTAATTCTTTAAGCTTCAATTCCGCAGCAATCACTTTTGAAAGTCTTTGAGCACCAGAAACTTGCCCAGCCCAAGAAATAACAATGTAATTATTTAAAGGGTTAGTTTTTTGAAAATTCTTGTCCATTACCAAACTTCTTCCGCCAGTTACTTGCCTGTCTGAAGCCATTACAATTCCGTCTTTGCAAACAATTCCAACCAAACTTGTTCCTGTTTTCAAAATTGAATTTTTTAATTCAGCGTCCATTTTAATTTTTTAAGAATTGTAGAACTTATAATTTTATGGTGGTTGATGTTTTATAAATGTTTCGGGGGGAGGATTTTGTAAAGTAAGAGAATGATATAAAATATTGTTGCATTTTCGGAACTTAAAATATCGGATGTTGTAAATAAGTTAAGATTAATTGATTTATCCCCAACAAGGAAGTTAATGTTCCCAAAATTATAATTACTTTAGTAAAAGTATCCATTTTCTCCGCATATTTTAATTGAGCAAGTGAAACAGCAACTTCTATTCCTTTAGGAGTAAGATGATAAGCCCTTTTTATTTCATTGTTTATTCTGATGTCTTGAAATTCAATGAGGTTATGTTCGTTTAAAATTATAACAACTTTTTCCCCAATTCCTCTTTCAAAACGACCTTCAAATATTCCAAAATATAAATGAGCAGGATAACCTTTAAGCAATTCTAACATAGTTATTCTAATCGTTTCATACATCTCTATAGTATTTATTTCACTACCTTTGATTATTCCTTCTTCAATTTTATTTAATCTCATCATTCCCTCACGCTCACTCCATCAACTTTTTTAAACCTGACAACATTTTCAACAAAGCTCTCAATTTTTTGCTCGTGACTTACAATTATGAGCTGCTTTACTTTCAATTGATTTAAGATGTCGCGCATTTTGTCAAGTTGCTGTTCGGAAAATCCGTCTGTCGGCTCGTCGAGGATTACAATGTCGCGCGTTTTTATTTTGCTTAAGAGAGAATTAATCACTTGATTTAGTGCAAGCCTGTACGCAAGAGCGACGGCAGTTCTTTCCCCTCCCGAAAGGTAAGAATAATCTATTTCATAATCCTGCTGTTCAATTACAGGCGTGAAATTATCGTCCAGTTTTGAGCTGAAATTCTCAGGCACAAGCACAGAGAACCATTGCGAAAAGAGATTTGAAAATTCAGACTTGAGCTTAAGCATAACATTTTTTTCTATGTGTGAAATTAAAGGCGTGAATTTCTGCAAAAGCCAGTTCTCAAGTTCCATAAGGTAAGCCAGTTGTTTTGAAATCTCCTCTGTTTTTTTTATTTTTTCTCTTAGTTCATTTATCTGCCTGGAAAAAACCTCTATTTCTTTTTTAAGTTCAACCACCTTTAATTCAACAGCTCTTTCCTGTTTAAACGCCTCGTCGAAATTCTTTTGTTTTTCCTCGTACACAGAATCAAATTTCAGCAATTCGCTCAAAGAGTTTGCCAATCTTCCAAGAATGTTTTTCAATTCAGAATTTTCTTTTTTCAGCATAAAATTATTGTTTTCTATTTCAGACATTCTCTCCTCCTTATCCTTAATATTCTGGATTTTTATCCTCATAATGCTTTTCTCCTGAATATTATTTGCAAGAAAAGAAATTGCGTCATCTGTTTTTTTTATTTCCAAAAGGAGGTTATTTTTTTCCGCATCAAGAAGTTTTATCTTTTCATTATTATCCGATATTTCATAATTTATTTTGTTGAAAATATTTGTTTTGTAAAGCAGATTTACTTCCTGCAAACATGTCGGGCAGGTTTCAATGTGAGCCAAATTATTTTTCAAATTTTCATTCTCCCTGTTTTTAACATTCAGCGAGTTAATCTGGGATGATATTTTTATAAGAAAATTGTTGAGTTCTTCTTTTTGTTTTTTTGCATTCCTTAATTTTTCCTCAAGTTCAATTATTTCAGACTCGTCAAATTTTATGCTTTCAAGTTCATTAAGCTGAATTTTTATCTTCTCCAGCATTCTTTCGTTGTCCAGCATTTGTTCTGTTTTGTGCTGTATCTTTATTTTTGTCTTTTCAATTTCCTGCTGGATTTTGTTCTTCTCGTCGATTTTCTGCGCAATTTCATCTTTTTCCTCCTGTGCCATTTTTCTCTGCTCTGTCTTCAGAAAAAGTTCTTTTTCAACAGAGAAAAGATTGTAATCTTTTGACTCAATCTCGTTTTCTTTTGACATGAAAATTATTTTGTCCTGCTCCAAATCAGCAGTCATGCCTTCTTTTTTTCTTTTTTCTTCCCTTATCTTGGAGATTAATGTGGCGGAATTTTCAAGAATTTTCTTGTATTTGTCTATTCCAAAAACATGCCTTAAAGTGTTAACTCTTGTCTCGAAATCCTGAAGAATTATCTGCTTCATTTCCTCCTGCGGCGTGTAAACTGTAAACTTATACAAAAGATTTTGTTTTCTTGAAAATTCCTTAGGATAATCCAGAAGTTCAAGAACGAGGCTTTTAAGTTCCACGACGGAAATCTCCTTTTTTTCGCCGTCAATTGAAACAGAACAATAATCCTGCGAGATTGTTTTTCCTTTTTTCAGAGTTCTCTCAATTATAATTTCTTTGTCATCTATCTCAAATTCAAGTGTAACACCTCCGTCGCTCTCTCCATTCTTAAGCAAAGAAGAGCCTTTCTGTCCTGGTTGCAATCCAAATAATCCAAATTCTATTCCAAGCAGGACTGATGTTTTTCCGCTTCCTATATCTCCGGACAGCAATGTAGAACCTTCAGGAAATTCCACTTCCTGATTCTTGTAACTTCTGATATTGTTAAGTACCACTCTTTTTATTTTCATTTTAAAAATTAAGAATTTTTTTTGATTCCGATATGAGCCTGTTCAAGAAAGTTTCAGAGGTTTCTCCTTCCTGTTTTTCCGTAGACAAAGAATTAATCATCTCAAAGATGAAAGAATTAAACTTTGACGGATTTTGCTCGGTGTATATTTTTATTATGTCCCCTTCAATATTTTCAGACTGTTCAATTTCAGATTCAAGTTCAACCTCTGCGGTTTTTAATTCGTGAATATTCTTAAGAAGACAATAAACTTCTTTTTGCTTTGCGAAATCCTCTATTTGCTGGAATTTTATGTCTGAGTTTTTTGAATCTTTTAGCTCCCCTTTTATTCTAAGCAGGACTATTTTATTTTTCAGGTCTCTTTTTTCCATTTCTGAAATTATCTTTTCCGTCGCAGAAACAGCGTCATTAATTTCAATTGTTATTTTTTCCACATCAATAATTTTTAATTCAACTCTCTTGAGATAATTTTTATTCTCTGTATCAACTATGCAAAAACCCCCGTATTCAAGTTCTTCAAGTTCTGCAAAATTATTCGGGAACACAGGCCCGGGGTAAACAAAATTTTTGTAATGAAGTTTTATATGAATATGTCCAAGAGCACAGTAATCCGATTCCGGCAGGGAGTCTGCTTCAATGTATTCCATAGGCAAATTTCCAACAGCTTTGTCTATCGTTGTATGCAGCATTAAAATCCTGAATTTTTCTTTTGATTCTGCAAGTTTTATTCTCTTCAAATCTCCGACATCAAGCCCGGATTTTTTTCCGGGATAGCCGTATAATGCAACACCCTTATGAATTGTCGGTTCAAGGATTATCTTTTCCCCTTCGTCGCTGAAAACAGAAACATTCCTGCAGAATCCGGCTTTCTCAAGAACGTCCAAAAAAGTTTTTCCTGAAACAGAATAATCATGACTTCCTGAAATCAAAAAGCACGGAATCCCGGCCTCTTTCAGCCTCTTGAACTCCG
>JBBSYQ010000032.1:0-20371 GCA_038045145.1 Nanobdellota archaeon | reverse complement strand
GAAACATATTGTTCTTGGAATTTTTGGTACTACATTAACTACACTCGGTTTAATAAAGACCTTTTCTTCAAATACATCCCATGCATCTAAATCAGATTTTCCCTCATCTCCTAACTCTTCCTTAAATATTTCATTAAACAGCTTAGATAATTCATTAAATAATTTTTGATTCTCTTTATTTGGATTCGTTTTTTTCTTTTTTGCTAGTTCTTTCCTCTTTTCCTCTATCAAAGGTTCTATCGCTCTTTCAATAGTTATCCTTAATAATTGAGCATACTCATTACTCCAATCAATTCCACTTCGCCCCATTTGTAAAACTGAAGAATCTTCTGAACGTAAAAGGTCATTAATCTCTTCAGAAATACACTCCCCATAAAAATAACTCCCAGCACTATCATCTTCAAATTTGAATAATGAGTTATCTAAGATTGCGCCGCCAGTCTTAATCAATATTCCCGCAATATTAAGGGCCGAGTTTCTTTTATAATCTAATTTTTCTTTTGTTTCATGGACTATTAGTCGAATTTGTTTTGTATGTCCTGGAACAACTAATTCTTTATCAAGGACTTTTTTGGAATCAGGAAACTTATAATTTATGTCTAAAATAGTTTTTCCCCCTCTCCGCAAATCTTCAAAAGATAATTTGATTTCTCTACTTTCTGAAGAAAGAATATCTCTCAAAGAAATATGATTTCTTAATTGCTGCTCAAGAGTTTTAAGTTCGGGAATTTTAATTTTATTATGTTCTACATTAATGCTAATTAAAGTCCCGTCTTTTTCTATTTTGTATCTCTTTCTTGTATTAACATCTACTTTCCCATCTTCTACAATAAATTGTCTATAAGATTTTTTGTTTTTTGGGTCGTACCATATTTTAACAACATTTAGTTTATTATCTTTTATAGATATAATTTCCCCTTTACCTAAAGCTACAATCGTTTCTTTTAACCCTCTACCAAAAAACCCCCGAACGTTTTTATTTTCATTGAATTCATTTGAATCTGCAAAAAAGGTTGTTACCGAATCCAATTTCTTTCTACTTATTCCACCTGCAACATCATAAATTTCTAAAACACCCCATTCTCCCCCCTTTCTTCTTGAGAGAGAGATACTTATTGCTCCAGAACACTTCTCACCACTATTCTCTAATCTTTTGTACGCATCATCTGAATTTGTTAACAACTCTACAACCGCTTCCATCCAAGATCTAATTGTAGCATGAGCTAATATTTTTATTCCTCTAGAGTCTATAGGTATCTCTTCAGGTTTACTCATCTTCTTTGATTTCTTCTACTTTTTCTTTTAGTTTTTTAGAAAAATCAATAAGCTCTTCTTTTCCGTAGTCTTTTATTACTTTCATAAGGTAGTCTAGATTTCTGAATAATGTTCTATAGTCTGTTTCCATAGTTGACTTCAAGATATTTCTTAATTCAGATTCGGAAATAATAAAATTAACTGGATTTTTAAGATATCTTCTGTATAATAGACTCTCCTTAACATAATTAAGCAGTTTAGGATCTAGCCCTGATCCTCTCTTCCTTTTTTCTATATCTACATAAGTTTTATTCTCTACCTTTACTGAACCAAAAGTTTTTCCTATGTCTGTCAATGTAAATCCTGTTTTGATATCTCCCAGAAGCCAATGCCTTTGATCTCTACACCTCCGAACACAAAAATGAATTTTTCCGCTATCAGGCCATTCTTTATATTTTTCAAATCCAAAAACTTCGGGAAACATTTCAAAAGAAGACTTTACAACATCTTCCCACTGAATAGTTCTTTGTTTGTTATCTTCTAAAAATTTATATATCGCTCTGAGAAATAATCTATCAATATTCATTATCTAATTTAAGTTAAATTTATTTTCTTTACTTTTGTGTTTATTAAACTCATTTTTGACTTTCTTCCATTCCTCATCAATAACTCCGAATATTTTTTTTATTTGTTCATCTGTATAAGAATAATTTCCACGATTTGCACAATTTCTTAGAAGCCTCAATTTATTCAAAATTTCTTGAACTCTTCGACTAGCAATTCGTTTAAATCTTTCTTCTTTTACAATATTTCTATCAATTTTTTCAGCAACTTTTTTCTTAAACATTGTATGAATAGTCTTAATTTATATATTACAGATTTAAAATATAACATTATACCTTATAAATCTTCCGTTTTTTATTTTTATATCTTTTTTCAAAAGAATCAAATTTTTAACAATTTCTATCTTTCAGAACTATAATACTCACAAATCTCTTTCTTCCGTCCTCACAACTTCCGCACTACCAAACTTAAAAAATCTTTCCTAAAAATAATTATTTTCTCATTCCAAAGATTTTTAAACTAGGTTAGATTTCTTAAAAGATGTCAGACGATAAACAAAAATATCACAATAAAGGACAGGAAGATGCTGCAGCAGGAAAACCATCTAATCCTCCTCACGGGACTTTGGAGGTATTGACGGATTTTTTTGCTCCATCAAGTTCTTTTATAAAAAAAGATGACGAAGATAATGCTGCATATAAAGCAGGATACACAAACACCGAAAAACAGAAAAAATAATTTTTTACATAATTAATCTTTTTCTTTCTTACCTCATCCTAAATACAGCTGTAACTTGTGCTGAAACTTCCTGCTCTCCGGGCTGAATGTCCGTCGCTGCCTTTGCTTCTGTTGTTTCCATTCCTGTCGTCGCAGAGAAAATCATCCAAGGAGTATATCCAAAATCACTTGTTGAAATAGAAACAAGTTTTCCAAGATTATATCCTGCTCCTTCTGCTAACGCTTCCGCCTTAATTTTCGCATCTTCCGTCGCCATTTTTATTGCCTGAGCCTTGTACTGATTTTGCATTTCCTGGCTTAATTCAAAATTTATGTAACTTATTCCTGCTCCCGCATCAACACCAAAGTCAATCGCCTTCCCGATTTTTTCGCTGTCTTCTGTTGAAAGTTCTATCTTAATTGAATGTGTTGCAGCATATCTTTTTATTTTATTTTCTCCGTTTGAATAATCATACTCCGGATAAATGCTGAATCCTTGCGTTTGAATTTCACTTTCTTCAAATCCGTTTGCAATAAGCGAATTTTTCATTTTCTCAACTATCTCTGAATTTCTGTCTCTTGCTTCTGAACTCGTTTCACCGTAAGTCTGCACATTGAAATAAATGCCCGCAAGATTCGGAACAACTTTTATAGTTGCAAGTCCGTTGGAAGAAATTGTGTTTGAAGGATTTAATGAATTTAAAAAACCAATCCCGAGCAAAGCTAAAAGAATTACTCCTCCGACGATGATTAAAGTTATTAAAACAGATTTATCTGTTTGTTTTTTCATATTTTACCAAATGTAAATTCTTTTATTAATCTTTCTGAAAATTAAAAACTTTCAGAACTCTCTAAAAATCCTTCCCTTTAAAGTTCCAACTACCTCTCAATAAAAATTAACAAAACATGAACTAAAATTAAAAAACAAAATAAATTTTATAGCTGTCTAAACAGCTGTTTAGAATCTTCTTTGTCTGTCGCCGCCGAAGCTTCTTCCGCCACCACCACTTCTGAATCCGCCACGGTCTTCTCTATCTCCGAAGCTTCTTCTTGGTCTTGGCGCGTCCGGGTCAAAAGGTTTTGCTTCATTCACTTTCAGCTTTCTTCCTTCAACTTCTTTGTCGTTCATTCCAGCAATTGCCTTGGCAGCATCGCCGTCGTTAACAAAGGTTACAAAGCCGAATCCCTTTGACTTCCCAGAAAACTTGTCCTTGATAACATTTGCTTCTTCAATTTCTCCGAATTCAGAGAAAACTTCCTTAAGCTTGTCGTCATCAACACTAAAGTCAAGATTCCCAACGTAAAGTTTTTTGCTCATCTTACTCCTATCTATTTATTTACAGAACAAGTTGTTTCCAATCTTATTCAAACTTCCAACGAAATTTCGCTTTTTAAGGATTGCTGTCCTCATAAGATTGTCTTTCTACTCCTTGTTCAATATGAATTAAATCTTCAAGAAGAGAGTTTTCTCCAGATGGAGGCAACAAAGACAGAACCCCTTCTTTGGGTATTGCACTATACCTTATGTGCCCTTTTCCTTCTTTTGCCTTTATTTTTTCAGCATATTCATGGACTCTTCTCGATTCTCTCAACATCATTTGAATCGCTTTCTTATGGAAATAGTTAGCCATCTAAAAAAAGGAATTTTTAACTTTATAAATTTTTCTATTTTTATCACTTGATAGTTATAATAAGACAATTTTTATGTCTGTTTTAAACCATTTAACAAGATAATATTCTAATTCTTTTTCAGAATCTTTTCTATACCCCCTTTAACTATATAAACAAAAAGTTTTTATAAAATTTCTTTTTGTTGCTTTGATGAATTCAAACTCAAAGCTAAAACTTTTATCCGGATATGAAATTCCTGTTCTTGGAATTGGGACATGGAAACTCACAGGAGAGAAAGGTTTTCATTCAGTTAAAAAAGCAATTGAATTGGGTTACAGACATATTGATACAGCATGGGCATATGGAAATCACGAAGATGTCGGAAGAGCAATTAAGGAATCAAAAATTCCAAGGGAGAAAATTTTCCTGACATCAAAAGTTTGGTATCTGAATCTGCACTATGAGGATTTGCTAAAACAAACAGAAGAAATCCTTGACAAACTTAAGACAGATTATCTTGATTTACTTTTGATTCACTGGCCGAACAGAAAAATTCCGCTTGAAGAAACTTTCGCTGCTTTCCAAAAATTAAAAAATGAAGGAAAAGTAAAAAGTTTTGGCGTAAGCAATTTTACAATTCATCACTTGAATGACGCAATTAAACTCTCGACGAAAACTATTCCAGTTTCTGTGAATCAGGTTGAATTTCATCCAGAGTTCAACCAGAAAAATTTGCTTGAGTTCTGTAGTTCCAAGAAAATTATTCTTACATCTTACTCTCCGCTTGGAACAGGCACGCTCAATAAAAATAGATTCCTGAAAGAAATAGGAGAGGCGAAAGGAAAAACTCCGTCGCAAATTGCATTGCGCTGGATTTTGCAAAAAGGAATCGTTGCAATTCCAAAAGCCTCTTCAGAGGAGCATCTTCGGGAAAATCTTGACGTTTTTGATTTTGCTCTTAATAATATGGAAATGCGATACATTGATTCTTTAGGTTCTGATAATCGCCTGATTAATCCGGGATTTTCTGATTTCAATTATTAATTCTTAAAATATTTAAACAAGTTCGCATAATACTTTTGATGAAAAAGGAGGATTTTCTTAAAAAAATTGAAGTTGAGCTGAAAATTTCAAAAAATTCCCATCATACAATAAGAAATTATCTTATGTATAATTCAAAACTTCTTGAATTCTTTGGAAAAAATCCTGATGAAATTTCCGAGGACGACGTGAAATCATACATTTCTGAAAATTTAAGCAGCAGGGCTTCGTCATCGATAATTCTCTTCCTTTCTGCAATTAAATATTCTTATTCAAATATTTTTGAAAGAGACATAACTGTAAAAATAAAACGTCCGAAAAAAGAAAAAAAAATTCCAGTTGTCCTGACTAAGGATGAAGTAAAAAAAATTCTCAATGTTTTATCGGCAGAGAAATCCAAACTTATGATATCCTTGATGTATGCATGCGGCATGCGTGTTTCTGAAATAACAAATTTGAAAAATTTAGACATTAACCTTGCGGAAAATATAGGGCATGTAAGGCAGGGAAAAGGAAAAAAGGACAGGATTTTTAACATTCCGAAATTTCTCGCAAAAGAACTTAAAAAACAAATTGAAAAACAAAAAAGAGAAAACAAGGAATATCTGTTTACAGGTCCAAAAGGGAAATTATCGTCGAGAAATTTGCAGAAAATAATCTCCAAAGCGGCGGGAAAAGCAGGCATTGAAAAAGATGTTCATTGCCACACATTAAGGCATAGTTTTGCAACTCATCTTCTTGAATCTGGCGTGGATATAAGGATGATTCAGGAACTTCTCGGGCATGCTGATTTATCCACAACCCAGATTTATACTCACGTGTCTCAAAAAGAATTAAAAAAAATTAAATCTCCCTTTGATGAATTGAACGAATAAAATGTCAGACGAAATTTCGCAACTAAAAAAAGAAAACGAAGAGCTGAAAAAACAAATCGCGGATTTAAAAGAACAAATAAAAAAAAATTCAATTTCTCGTGGGGAAAATCAAAAATTAGGAATGAAAAAAAAAGCAATTCATGGAAATTTGATGTCTCGTGCCCCTTTCGGCTACGGAATTGAAGACGGAAAACTTATTCCCGCTGAAAACTTCAAGGAAATTGAAGAAATTTTTGAGGAATTCTTGAATGAAAACATAAGTTTAAGAAAACTTGCTGAGAAACATAACCTTTCCGTGAACGGTTTGAAAAAAATTCTGAAGAATTTTACATACATTGGAAAAATAAAATTTAACAGCGAGATATTTAACGGAACTCACAGGCCGATAATTTCGACGACACTGTTTAATCATGTGCAGGATAAATTGGAAAAATTGGGAGTAAAATAAGATGATTAATCAACATCAAGAAGGATATCCAATTATTGTAATTTATAAAAAATCCATAGAAAGAGATTACCCTTTAATTTTAATTATTGGTAGAGAACCGAATAATTTTCAGAATTTTATAGGCAAAGTTGGAGATTATGACTTTGATTTAAGTCCCAGATGTGCTTTTTGGAACATGGCTTATAAAATAATAGGAAAAGAAGTTAATCTTTCAGCAAAAGACTTAAAAAAATTAAGTAGGGAAAAATCTAGTTCAATTATCTGTTTTAGTGATTGTTTACCAAAGCCGATTCCGAATAAAGAAAAATCAAAAGATACTATAAGAAGGGAAATTAAAGAAGAAGATATAGTTAATCATATAACAAATATTTTTAATAAAGATATTCTTAAGAGGGTAAATTTGATTATCATTTCTGGAGTGGATAAAAAACCCTTTGAAAAATCAGTCAGTCTAATAAAAGAAGAGTGTTACAAATTAAATATCCTTCTCATTGAAATTCCTTTTTTAGCCCCAAATAATTCAAGTAAGATAAACATTGATAAAAATTCTTCACTTTTAATAAAAGAGAATTTTAGAATTTTTGGTGAGGTATGATCATCTGAAACTCTTCTGCCTTTTTCTTCTTGCTTTTGAATCTCCTGGCTTGTATGTTTCTTTTCTTCTGACGTCGGCAACAAGCAAGCTCCAGTCGTAACTTAAAAACGCTTTTTCAAGTTCCTTTGATTTTGCAAATTCATTTATTGCTCTTGCAAGTGCAAGTCTTGCGGCTTCTATCTGCCCCTTTTCACCGCCGCCTTTAACAGTTATTGAAACATCAAAATTTATTTTCCCAAGAACATTTTGCGCTATTCTCAACGGCTCCTCTATTTTTAACCTGTCAAATATTTGCAGTGTTTTGTAATTTTTTCTGTTCACTGAAACATTTCCAGAACCTTCTGTAAGCACGGCTTTTGCAATGGCTCTTTTCCGTTTTCCGGATTTTATTATTTTCATTTTATTTTACAATATCTCTCATCTTGATAAATTTAATTTTCTTTTCATTGAACTTTATTTTCTCTGAACTTTCGTATTCTCTTGGGATTTCATTGTAACATTTTATTTTTTTGTATGCTTCTCTTCCTCTCCCGTTGCGTCTTGCATTAGGGAGCATGCCTCTTATAACTCTTTTTACTATCATGTAATTCAATCTCGAGTGTTTAGGCCCTCTTTGCCCGCTTCCGATTTTTGTTCTTTTTTCTTCCAATTTTTCTTTTATGTCTTTTTTATTTCCGCTTATAATTATTTCATTGCAGTTTACCACGATAATTTCTTCCCCCTTTAGCGCTTCCTTTGCCGCATAAACTGCAAGTCTTCCTAAAACCGCGTCTTTTCCGTCGATGATTTTCATTTTATTTTCGGTATAACCAAACCCCCTATAAAGTCCTGAGAAAATACCGTTTTATCCAATGACCTGGAAAAAATTTCTTCGTTTCCCTTAAATCTTTTAATATTCCCCTGCACCCCGCTGAAATAAAAAAAATCATCCCCTTCATAACTTTGAGGGCCTCTGAAAGGATGGTTAAATGTTACTTGCATAAGCACTTCCTTTAAAAATTTAAAAGTTTGTTCAGATAGTTTTTCATTTTCCCAAAATTCGGGAAGCATTCCGCCAGAATATGACATCTGCCAGATTCTTTGTTCGTCTTCTCTCTGCCACTTAACTATTTCAGTTCCCGGAGCCTGATTAGAACCGGCATAATTATCTGTGTAGTGAAAGTTTCCTTCCTGAAATGTATATGTTTTCGAGCCGTCTTTCTCTCTCTGTTTTTCTGTTCCTCCTGCATAGCCATTTCTTTTAGCTTTGACTATAAAATGTTGCAATTCTTCCAGGCTAATTTCTAACTTTCCTATTTTCATTTTTCCTTAATTATTCTGATTCCCTTTGCATCGGGATTTTTTTTAATTTCTTCAATGATTGTCGAAAATTCTTTTTTTCCGTTTTTGAGTTTCTCTTTCGCGCTTTCTGAAAAATTTAACGCTACAAGTTTTATTTTCTTTTCCAATTCTCCCTGTGAAAGAATTTTCCCGGGAAATACAATTGTCTCGCCGTCCTTTGCTTCATTGTTTATACCTCCGAGATTCGCGGTCATTTTTTTCCTTCTGGGCATGGAGAGGATTTTTGCAATCTCCACCCATTTATTATTATTTTTTGAGTTTAATATAGTTTGGACTAAGTCGGGATTTGTTTTTAGTTTGACTTGTTTTTCAATTTTTGTTTTTGATTTCATTTTAGATGCTAACAGAAGTAGTTTTGCCTACTATCGCGTTAGCTCGCAGGTTATAAAACTCCGAGAGAATTTGCTTTTATAAATTTATTTGTTGTTTATATTATGTAGGGAAGAGGATTCGAACTGAAAATCTCCTGCGGGTTTTCGATCCTGCAACCATCGAATCCAATGCTATTTCGTTTTGCTCAATAGCATAAATGCAGGGAAGAGGATTCGAACCTCCGAACTCACTTAGAGACGGGATTTCTCTTTCTAAAAGGAAAGGTGACTTGTTAGGGAAACCTTGGTTTCCATACGACTTGAGTCCCGCGCGTTTGACCACTTCGCTATCCCTGCATGCAAAACAGCGAAGTGGGACACCACTATGTCCCGAAAATCACAATACATTCGGAATATAGACCGAACTTGTGAATGTCTTCGCTATCCCTGCACGCAAAAACTATGCAGGAAATAGTTTTAAAGTTTGTCTATTTTTTTAGAAACCTCTGCCAAATCTTTTTTTAGCTCTTCAATGGATTTTTTTAAAATCTCGTTGACGCTTAATTGCCCGAATGATTCGATTGTGATGACTAATTCGTCTTTAACTTCAGTCTCTGCTTTTTCCTTGTTTTCTTCGCATATTCCTTCGCAAACATCGCAAACTTCATGTTTCCCGTCGTCAACAACAATTATTCTGTTCCCCTTTTCTTTTATTTCGCATTCAGGACAGGCTTTTTTTATTTCATCTGAAAGATTTTTGTTCATGCTTAACTCAACAACATTCCTATAAAACATCATTCCCGGCGAAAATTTTGCATGTTCAATTCCCTTTCCCGTCGTTGCGCTAATGTTAATTTCAAGTTCCTGATTCTTGTTAAGGTAAGTTATCGGCATTTTGGGATAAACAATCTCTGCTTCTCCTTTTATCTCCCCTGAATAAACTCTTCCTTCTTTTGCAGAGACAAGTTTCATTTTTAACGGCATTTTTGAACTCTTTGACTTTATGGGTATGAGCCCTATTCTGTGCGCGATTGTTTCATCATAAAGTGGAGAATCATTTTTTAAAATTTCAACTTCGTCGACGGCGGCAACGGGGATGTGGTTTATGTATCTCCTTATTGCATTTGCAAGGCTCTCTTCAATCTCTGCCGTGAAAATAATTTCATCGTTTTTCTTTTCAACCAGTTTCATTTTTTCCGTTTTCAAATTTATTTCTGTAACTCATTATACTCTCCTTCCCCTTCTTCCACCCGGTTTTTTCGGACCCCCGCGCGGATTTCTTGTAGTGTCCAAAATATTCAGTATTTTAAAACCTTCCCTTGAAAGACTTTTTATTATTGCGTGTGCTCCGGGTCCCGGGGCGGGATTTCTTGTCTTTGCCCTTATTCTTACATAAAGGGATTTAATTCCCAAATCTTTCATGCCTTCGCTTATTCTCTTCGCTATGAACATAGCTATCGTCGGATTTGCTTTAAGCCTGTCGTGTTTTGTAACCATTCCTCCTCCGACTTTTGCAATTGTTCTTCCCGACATATCTGTAACATGCGCAAGCGTGTTGTTGAAAGAAGTGTAAATATTTACAACAGCTTCTATTTCTTTTTTCTTTAAGTTAATCGCACTTGGGTGATTCTCATTTTTTTCGTTTGCCTCTTCAGTCTGATTCATTGTGCAATCGCCCCCATTTCTTCAGCAGGATTTTCAGGATTTGCATTTTCATCTGCAATTTTTTCAAATTCAACAGGACTTTTTTCATTGCTGATTTTTTTCTTTTTCATTTTTAAGGAAATTTTGTTTTCAAATTCAACAGGCACTGCATAAGACGGGCTGTTTACAACTCTTCCGTCGACAAGAACATTTTTGTGTGTTATCAACTGCCTTGCACCCTTCGGTGTTGTCGCGAGTTTTTTTGAAACCAGAACCGTTTGAAGTCTTCTTTTGAGATAATCCCTCTTGTCAAGCGAAAGAACATCTGCGATTGAGCTTACATTTATCCCAATTTTTTTAAGTTTATTAAATAAAACCTGCTTTTCCTCCTCGGTGGCAGAAATGGCTTTTTTTGCTTTTTCTCTGAATGATTTTACTTTAGCTTCCGCTTTCCAGATTTCTTTCTTGTTCTTCAGCCCGAAATTATCTTTTATTTCTCCTTCTTCTATTATTCTTGCCTTGTCAAAAGGCCTCTTAGGTCTTGAATACCTTTTGTGTTTTCGTTTCATTTGAATGTCCTTCCTGTTTTTTCAGGCGAATTAATTTTTTTCTTTATTCCGACGCTCTTTCTTCTGTTTTTCCTGAAATTTCCTCTTGTTCTCTGTCCTCTTACAGGCAGTCCGGAAGAATGTCTCAACCCCTTGTAGCTTTTTATGGTCTTCAGTCTTTTGATGTCAAAATCTTTTCTTAAATCAAGGTCGCTTCCGTTTAAATGCAAATTTTTTCCCGATTCCAAATCAAATCTTCTGTTTAAAAGAAAAGGAGACAGCGAGGGATTTTTTACAAAGTCGGATATTTTTTTTATTTCGTTTTCTGTTAACGAACTTATCTTTCTGTTCTTGTCCAGTCCGAGAAATTGGCATATCGCATTTGAAAAACTCCACGAAACCCCTTTTATTTTTGCAAGTCCCGGATAAATTTTCATGCCCCCTTCTATGTCTCTAGAAAGTATTCTGATTATTCTCTCTTCGGTTTTTTCCGTTTTTTGTTCCATTCATAAATTTCTTTATTTGTTTTATTTTGTGAACAAATTGTGTCGTTCAACATTGGTGAGTTCCTGCAGGATTCTTTTCTCAACAGCCCTTTCAGGCAACGGGAGATTTTTAATCCTTTTTTTCATGTCTTCAAAAGATTCAAATGGCTTTATATTCCTTTGCTCTATAATTTCATGAACATATTTTTTCCCAAGTCCCGGGAGCAGTTCTATCTGGTGAATTCTCCGGTTAATTGATTCTGATTTGTTGAAAAATTCAATGAATCTTGTTTCATTCTCCTTTACAATTTTTTCAATAACTTTCTCAAGCTCTTTTTTTGCCCCTTCAGTTATTTTTTCCCTTTGCATTCTTCCGAGAATGTAATAAACTTTGTCCCTTTTCCCATCGCCAATGTAAACTTTCTCTCCGATTTCAAGCGGAATTCCTTTTCTGGGAACAAGTTCCAAAAGAACAAGATTTTTCTCCCCCACAGCTTGCGCTAGGGGCATCATTTTCTTTTCCAGGGGATAACCATGCGGCAAATAATCTAGTATTATTGCAAATTCTTCTTTCTCCATTTTTCTTACTTTGTTTGTTTAATTGCATCAAGTATCTTTTTTGTTTCATCTTCGTCAAGACCTACACCCAAAAAAATTTTATTTAAATCTTCCTGATTTTCAGGGACTAAGTCGATTATTTTAACTATGTGCTCTGGTTTCATCTTTAAAATTTCAAGTTTCTCCAATTTGCTTCTTGTTTCCTTCGCCTTTTTCGGGCTTAACTTTGTAAATTTTTTTATGAATTTCTCCATGCCTTCGTCTTTTTCCCCGTCTTTGACATATTCCGCAACTTCTGCCATGCTTAACGGATTTTGGTTTTTTATCATCTTGATTCTAATGTTTTATTTTTTTTAAATGTATTGGGCTTATTATGAATTTTTTCTCTTTGTCCTGGTCCTTGATTTTTACAATATACGCCCGTCCTCTTTTCCCTTCCACAACTCCTGTTCTTCCCTGAAGCCGCAGAGGAAAACTCGATTTTACAGCGCTTTCCCTGACTAGCGCGACGCTTTCTCCTTCCTTAAGTTCCTGGAAATACCTGCTCATTTGCAGTTTTCCCCTTGTCCTGATTTTTTTCCTTTTCGCCATATTTTATTCAGAGGAAAGTTGTTTAAAAAGATTCTCATTAGCAATATTTATAAATCGATTTTTATCTTAATCTGTATGATTATTCCCATTCGCTGTTTTTCATGCGGCAAGCCGATAGCACATTTGTGGGAAGAGTATAAGAAAAGAACTTCCGAGGGTGAGAATTCTAAAAAAGTTCTCGACGAACTCGGTCTGAAAAGATACTGCTGCAGGGCGATGTTCCTTGGGCACACGGATTTAATTGAACTTGTCGGCAAATTCAAGAAATCTTAGTTATTCAACAACACCCGTCATCATGACTATGCAGTCCAAAATCAATTTCTTTTTTTAATTTCCAGCGATTTTTGTAACTGCAGTTTCCGCAGTTTATTGTTATGAATCCGTCATTTATTTTTATGCTTGAATTTCCATGAGGGGACAGGCATTTTTTGCAGAACAATTTTCTCTTGTCGCCGAGTTTTATGTTTTTGCTCATTGCGAGTTTTTTTATTTTTTTTACGTCTTCAGGAGTTTTTCTTTTAATGTCTGAAAAAAATTCCGTGATTTTTTCTTCAGCTTCTGTTTTTGAAAATTTTTGTTTCATTTTTATTTAATTATTGTTATTAATCCTGGTTCAATATTTTTACATTGTTTTGACATAACTGAACTTCTTAATCCATCATCGTCCTCTTTTTTGGATAAAATACATTTTGTTTTTAACATATTAATATAAAAAATAATTTAAAATTTAGGTGAAGACAACTTGACAATTTCGCATCTTCTCAGACACTAACGCTGTCAACGTCATATGCTTAACTTCTGTGTTCGGAATGGGAACAGGTGTTTCCAAATGACTATGGTTGTCTTCGAAGTTTTAGAATTTAGAAGATTTATAAAACTTTGGATTGCAAAAATATTTAATTTTTTAGCTTTCGAAATTTTATTACAGAAAGGATTTTTAAACCTTGTGCCTTGTTATTTTTATGCGGGTATGCCGGAGTGGTCAAACGGGCTGGATTTAGGCTCCAGTAGCTTAGTGCTTGCGAAGGTTCGATCCCTTCTACCCGCATTTCTGAACTTGTGAAGAAATGCATTTACAAAATCTAAGATTTTAGTTCCGCATTACTCTTTGTTGTGTGAGTAGATTTCAATACTTCATAAAACTAAAAACCCCTTTTTGAAGAATTAACAATCCGATGATAATGCTGATGAAAAAAGGGGTTTTTATGCTAATCGATAAAAGAAAAATAATTCCCGCAAACACATCAATCCAGCTTCCCAGGTCTCTCAACAAATTTAAACTTGATTTTAAAAAGAGAACAATTCCAATAATCCCGAGAATTTCTACAGGCATGAATTTATTAATCCCAAACATTAAAATTAAACCGGCAATTATGTCAATTGCCCCCAAAATTTGAACCAACATCTTTTTTAAATTGAGAGATTATTTAAAAATATAAGCATTAGGTAAAATATGCTCCCGTAGCTCAGCTGGATAGAGCATCAGGTTCCTAACCTGAGGGTCGCAGGTTCAAATCCTGTCGGGGGCATAATTCGTAAGAATTATGACAACAAACGCGGAATTTTCTAATCCCAGCGTAGGGGCATTTGTCGGAAACATCCTAATGGTAAACTTTATTAAATAATTCTTTGATATTCTTTATAAGCGCGAGTGGTCTAACGGTATGACATTTGCCTTCCAAGCAAATTGCCTGGGTTCGACTCCCAGCTCGCGCATTATGAGATTTCCAGATTCAAAGGAGAATCGCATCCACAGCGAAGCGAAGACAATTTAAACAAAGTGAAAATCAAGATATATTAAAAAATGGAAGAACAAAAACAAAACATCGGAAAAAGAATGGCAAATTTCCACAACAAATACTACAAGCATTTGCTTTTAATTCCGTTGGCAATCTTTCTGCTTTCATTTGCATATATGTTTTTTTTCTATTCTGTCAACCATGATTTTATTTATAAGGATGTAACTCTTGCAGGTGGAACTTCTGTAACAATCTATGGAGATATTGATTCATCGAAACTTAAGCAGCAACTTTCTTCTCAATTGAATGATATTAACACGCGGGAAATTTATGATTTGGGAACTAAGGAGAGAATCGCGGTTGTAATTGAAACAAAATCCGACGGAGATGTAACAAAAAAGGCGCTTGAAAATTATCTGGGTTATAAATTAACAAGTGAAAACAGCAGTTTTGAATTTACGGGAGCAGTTTTAAGCCAGAGTTTCTACCAACAACTTTTGATGGCAATTTTCTTTGCATTTTTGTTTATGTCTGCAGTTGTTTTCATAATTTTTAGGAAAACAATAATCCCCTCTGTTGCAGTGATACTCTCGGCATTTGCGGATATTTTTATGACTCTTACAATAGTTAACATTCTCGGGATAAAAATGTCAAGTGCAGGGCTTGTTGCATTCCTCATGCTAATAGGTTACAGCGTCGATACAGACATTTTGCTGACAAATAGGGTTTTGAGAAGTAACGACGATTCTTCACTAAATCAAAAAATATTCAAATCATTCAAAACAGGAATAACAATGACGCTTACTTCTTTGTTTGCAGTAGTTGTATCTCTGGTGATTTCATTCTTCTATTCTTCTACAGTTCTTACTCAAATATTTACCATTCTCACAATAGGATTATTTTTTGATATATTGAATACCTGGGTAACAAATGTTTCAATAATTAAATGGTATGTAATCAGAAAATAAAATGTTTCAGCATAATAAATTAAAACTCTGCGGAAAAAATGAACTTCAAACTTAGCTGGAAAATTTGGTTGCTTATTGTATTTTTAGTTTTGTCCCTAATATCAATTTTAGGCGTGCCTTTGACAATTTTCAAGGAAGGTGTTGTTATAACTTCTGTTGTTCCAAACTCTTCCTCTTTTGAACAGGGTTTGAGGGAAGGACAGATAATTACTGAAATTGACGGAAATAAGATTGCAAACATCGGTGATTTTGTAGCAACAATGAAAGGAAAATTTTCTTCAGATAGGCGCGTAAAAATGGTGATAAAAACAGAACAGGCGGAAGTGATTTTATTTTCAACTGCTGCTCCAGATATAACTGTTTCAGATATTCCAAAAACAAGAATTAAATTCGGGCTTGACTTGGCGGGAGGCTCGCGGGGATTGGTAAAAGCGCAGAATGTGGAGTTGTCATCGTCGGATTCACGCGACTTGGCGGAGATAATAAAAAACAGATTAAATGTCTATGGAATTGAAGATATTCAGGTAATGCCCATCTCGGATTTATCGGGAAAGAATTTCATAAGAATTGAAATAGCGGGAATAACTCCGGAGAATCTTGAAAGTCTCATATCACAGCAGGGAAAATTTGAGGCAAAAATAGGAAACGAAACTGTTTTTGTCGGCGGCAAAAAAGATATAACTTCTGTTGCAAGGTCAGGACAGGAGGCACTGATAGAATCTTGCCCAAAAGCAGAGGACGCTTATTATTATTGCAATTTTAGATTTACACTTTATCTAAGCGAAGATGCGGCAAAAAGACACTCGCAAATTACAGAAAAACTGGAGGCAAATATAACTTCTAACGGCGAGAAATATCTTTCAGAAAAACTTGATTTATTCCTCGACGATAATCTCGTGGATAGTTTGTTAATCAGCGAGGGACTTAAGGGAAGGGTTACAACTCAAATTTCAATTTCAGGTTCAGGAACAGGTGAGACAGAAGAACAGGCATATAAAAATGCCGAGGATGAAATGAATCGGCTTCAGACAGTTTTAATCACTGGAAGTTTGCCGTACAAATTGGAAATTGTTAAGCTGGATAATCTTTCTCCTGTTTTTGGGAAGGGCATTATAACCTCTATACTTCTTACTGGCGCTGCCGCATTTGTCGCGGTTTTTGCAGTTGTTTTTTTGAGATATAGAAATTTGAAAACATCCATCTTGCTTCTTTTTACAAGTGTTTCAGAAATAATTTTAATCGTCGGGATAGCATCATTTATTGGATGGAATCTTGATTTGCCGTCGATAGCAGGGATTCTTGCAACAATTGGAACAGGAATAGACCAGCAGATAATAATCTTGGACGAAGCTGTTGAAGGAACCTTAAGCATAAGACAAAAGCTGAAAAGGGCATTTGCAATTATTCTGGGAGCATATTTTACCGGAGTCGTTGCATTGATTCCTCTTTACTGGGCTGCTGCAGGATTCTTTAAAGGATTTGCAATCACAACGATAATTGGAATCACTTCAGGAATTTTAGTAACGCGTCCGGTTTTCAGTGACATGATAAGGCTGACTAAAGAATAATCCTTCTTTTTAATATAAATATTTATAAACAATTCAAACCGGAATAATTTTTAGAATGAAACAAATAGATTATGCAATATTAAGGGCATGGAACAATCCTTCTATTGTTGATTTAATTGCAACACTGGACCCCGTTGTTAACAAGATGATTGTTGTGGTTAATGGTTCAAAGGATCAAAACGGAAATCTCTTGGACAAAATAAATACACTCGAACTCTTAAGACATTCAAAATTTGCAGGAAAGATTGAAACACGTGTCCTTGAAAATTACGGATGGTCAAAAGCATTAAATGAAGGATTAAGAATGTCAACTCCTAAAGGTGATTACGAAACTCGTTTAATTATATCCAATGAAGTTAATCCGACACAGGAACAATTAATGGAAATGCAGAAACAAGTTCTTGTGGGAAACGGCATTGCGTCGGGAGTTTATGGTTTGTTTAGCACAGGCTCTTATTCTCTATTTGACGGCAGGGAAGAGCCAACATATTTGGTTCCAAGAAATACATGCACCTTGTGGAGAAGTGATGCTATGCGAGGATTCACTTTCAATGAAAAACTTGATTCGCAAGCAGGGATGGAAGATGTTTATATGGGTTTACAAATTTATGACAAAACAAAACTTCTTCCTTCTCTAGGCCCGACTGATGTTAAATTATCTATAAGGCAAGGAGTTAATCTGGAAGAAAAAACTTTCAAAGAGCGCGAGACAATAAAAAGATACCTGCCTCAATTTAAAATTGAAAATGTCAATGCTTATTTTAATGCCCTTAGTGTTCTTGCCTTGTCCAAGGGAAAGGGCAACGGAATGCCTCTTTTAAGGGCAATGATTTCATATGAATGATTACGAATAATCTATAACTTAAATTTTCACAACCCTTCTTTTTCTTCTTCCGGATTAAAATAATTTGGTTGTCCTCTTACAAATTCTCCAACTTTCTCTTTTATTTTCTCTTTAAATGTTCTCTTCCCGTATGTTTTAAGATTCATTTCTTTTCTTAAGTTGACGATATTATTTCTATTGTAAAGATATGCTTCAAGAGAACCCAACATATGATCGTTTGCAAGTATTCCCTTATATCCTCTTTGTCTTATTACATCTTGAATATCTTCGGGAGAACTTGGAAGAGGTAATAAGTCATCATGCTCTCCACCACCTTTAAGAGCGACTTCACTGCTATCTACTAACAGCGGCATATAAACGCTAAATGTAGAATCATGGTTTGAGCCAAAAACCACAGCCATCGCGCGGGCATAACTCATATTAAATATTGCTTTTCTCTTCGGATATTCTGTTTCTTCTATGCATTCAGTAAGCACGGTATAACCAACTTTTTCAGGAAGCAATAATTCTCCCTCTGATTCACTTCTTTCTATGAATCCAGAACCCACGAGACAAAGTCCTTTTTGGTCGGAAAGTTTTCCTCTTCTGGCGAGGAGTATCTTCCCGTCTGTTGTTTCTTGAACTGCGTTAATTGTGATAGGATTTGCATAGAAATCCAAAGGTTTGTTTCTTTCATCACGCAAACCGATATGATATGAGTAGTATATCGGACTAACATCAACAACTAATTTTTCTACTCCTTGAATAACTTTTTCATAAACTTTTTCTGTTCTCCATTTTGGAGCATCCCATCCCCCTTTCTCTTCAATTCCTTTTCTTTTCTCTTCAATTTTTTCTTTATGTTCGCGGGATAAATTGTAATACCATTCCTCATTTAAGGGGTTAAGAATAATGTCCTCTAAATCTTTCCAACCAAACCAAAGAAAAGTAGTTTCTCCACCGAATTTTGATTTTGCCGGGAATTTCATCATAAAAATTTTCATTAAAGAGAATATATAAGATTATGTGTCTATGAAAATATATTTTTATTTATTGGAATTTTAGAATGTATTATGCATCATTGCATATTCTTTATCTTTTATCAAATTCTCGTCAGGTATTTGCTCTCTTTCTTTATTAACACCATCCCATAAAAGTTTTAATCCTCTTTCCATGTATCTTAATCCCTCTTCTAATTCTATTATCTTGTGTTTGGATTCTTCTTTCTTAACCCATTCCCATAATATTTTCAAACCTTCTTCTAAATCAAATTTAGGTTCATAGCCAACCTGTTTCTTCGCAAATGAATTATCAAAACATTCTCTCTGTCCTTTTTCTCCCGGGCGATAGTCAACATATTTTATTGGAACTTCCTTTCCCGCAACTTTCATGCACAGCCTTGCCATGTCTTCCATTGTCCATTCAACGCCCTTTGAAACCTGAAAAGTGTAACCCGCAATTTTGTTTTCAGGCGCTTCAACAATTTTTGTCCAAACATCAATCGTGTCTTCGCAAAAACAAGGGTCTCTTGTCTGCTCTCCTCCTTCAATAACAATTGGCTTTCCCTGCAGAATATTTTTAAGCCATATATAAAGAAAAATGTTTTTTCTCATCTTTGGGCCATAAACAATTCCGTTTCTCATCACAGCGACGGGAAGATTGTATGCGCGATGGTAAGCCCACGCTAAAATTTCCTGTGACGCTTTTGCTGCAGAATAGGGATTATGTGGAACAATGGGGTGTTTTTCATCTATTGGAATGTATAACGGGCGGCCAATTACATTTCCCGTTGATGCAAGAAGAAATTTTTTTATCGGTTTGTTCTTGCATGCTTCAAGCAAAATCGTTGTTCCCATTGATTCTTCCCAAACTGTCCAGACAGGCGCAGAAAATCCGAGCGGAACATCCGCCTGTGCAGCCATATGAACAACCACATCTATCCCGTTGATATCCTCTGATTTAATGTCATGCACAGATTTCCAGAGATATTTTATTTTATTATTGTCCACTAATTCTTTTACACGCCATGCTTCATTTGGTGCAGTAATGTCAAGTAAAGTTACTTCATGCCCTCTTTTGACAAGATTCTCCGCCAAACCGCTTCCGCCATATCCAGCTCCGCCGGTTATTAAAACCCTCATTTATTTAACCTCATTTTTATAACCTTTACAAAAATTATAGAACCCTATTATTTAAATATCTTACCTTTATCCTACTTTTTCCGATAAATTTTTAATCTTGATAACTTGTTATATTCAATGAAAAAGAAGATATCGATAACAGTTGATGAATTAATTCTCAAGAATATAGATTCCACAATAGATAACCTTCTTGTTCGGAATCGTTCTCAGGCAATAGAAATTATGTTGTCAAAAATGCTGGACAATAATAAAACCGCCGTGATTTTGCTGGGCGGATCTGAAAATAAATTAAAAATTGGAAACCAGTTTGTTTCCTTAATAAAAATTAACAAAACAACTTTAATAGAAAGGGGCATTTATAAATTGAGGGAAAATAATTTCAGAGAGATTTATGTCATAGGAAGAAAAAAAATTTTGAACAGCATTTTTTCAGTTATTAATGACGGGCATGCCCATGGAGTTAAAATAAATTATCTTGAAGAAAAGGTTTCAAGCGGAACAGCTGATTCCTTAAGGTTGTTAAAAAATAAATTATCCAAACCATTTCTT
>JBBSYQ010000031.1:6872-25081 GCA_038045145.1 Nanobdellota archaeon | reverse complement strand
TTCTTTCAGACACTTCAATAGAATATGTCGGCGCCAAAAAACTTAATTCAGAACCCGAAGTGCTTTTGATTTCCAACGGAAAATCGCTCGGAGAAAATCTGCAGGAGTATAAAGACGCCAGAGATATGATGAACATAAGAGAAAGAAATATCATTGGGACTCTTAAATTCTGGAAGCTTGATGATTTGAAGAAAAAGTACGGACTTGCGGAGAGTTATAACATTGGATAATTATTCAAGAATTGCTTTTAATCTCTCAAAACCTTTTTTATCAAGATATTCACTAACATTAATTGAACCATACAATTTTTTATCACGGGTTTCCCAAGCCCTTTTTTCCTTGGGGTTAATCCAAAAATCAAAATGATAGAATCCATTCTTGTTTGGTTTTTTCTTATCTTTAGCTAATCTAGACAATTCTTTTGTAGGAATAGTAATTGTATGTGGTTCTATATTTATTCTTCCAGCATCTTTATTTAATACATAAACTAAGAAAATAAAATAATCTGCAGTAGAATTTTCTATTTTGTTCTTATGAAAATTAAACCATCCAAAATTTCCTTCCCCATATTCTTCAGTCTCTTTTAGTTTAGGTTGATATGCTCTACTACCCTTAATTTGTATTGTTATTGTTTTTCTATTTTTAATATTCATTAAGATTAAATCAATATCCTTCATTTGAGCATTCAAGGGCATAAAAACTTCTGTTTTTTTCTTAAAATAATCCCTTAATATTCCTGTAACAACCGCTTCATCGGTATTTAAACTCCAAAAATTTTTGTACGCTTTTACCATAGTTCTTCACTCAAGCACCGCCTTTATTCTTCTAACTCCCTGCGCGACAGATTCTTCTTTTATGATTTTAAATCTTCCAAGTTCCTTTGTATTTTTTACATGCGGGCCTGTGCAGATTTCTTTTGAGAAATTACCGACGCTGTAAACTTTTACAATCTCAGGATAGCGTTCCTTGAAATACGACAATGCTCCTTCCTTGACTGCTTTTTCATAAGGCATTTCTTTGTAAGAAACAGGAAGACATTTTTTTATTTGTTCATTTACAATGGATTCAACTTTTTTTATTTCATTTTCTGTTAATTTTCTCTGGAAATTGAAATCAAATCTTAATCTCTCCTGTGTTATGTTGCTTCCCATTTGCTGAACTTCATTGCCGAGAATTTTTTTTAATGATGCATGGAGAAGGTGCGTGGCTGTGTGGTATTTTGTTGATTGCTCCGAAGTATCTGCAAGCCCTGCCATGAATTTTCCCTTTGACGCTGTTCGCGAGAGTTGTTGGTGTTTTTTGAGCTCTTGTTCGAAATCTCTTACAAATTTTATTACGTCTATTTTTAGCCCTTCATCTTTTGCAATTTCTTGAGTTAGTTCTACGGGGAAACCATAACTTTGAAATAATAGAAAAGCATCAGTGGGTGAAATTGTTTTATTATGAGCAATCATATTTCTTAATACTTTTAATCCTTTTTCTATAGTGTAATTAAATTCTGCTTCTTCCCTATCTATCTCATTTAAGATAAATTGTCTATTGCCCCTATTAACAAATCTTATCTTTTCTCCTTTCTTAGGGAAATAATCGGGGTATATTTCAAAAACTGATTGCGCTACTTTTGATGTAAAATTTCTTAACCCTAATTTTTTTCCGTAAACTATTGTCCTTCTTATCAATCTCTTTAAAACATACCCTCTTTCTTTATGTCCTGGTGATACTCCTGCATCGAATAAAAAAACAGCAGCTTTAATATGGTCTGCAATTATTCTCATTACTTTTGTCTGTTCTTTGTTTTCTCCGTATTTCTTTTTTGATAATCTCTCAATTTCTTTTATTATAGGAATCCATAGGTCTGTAAGATAATTATCGTCAAAGCCATTCAGTACAGCGACGGATCTTTCAACACCCATGCCTGTGTCCACATTTTTTTGTTTTGCAGGAAGAAATGCTAGTAAGTTATCTTCAATAAACTTTTTTATTGTTTTGATATCAGTATAATGTTTTGAGAGAATACCTAGTTTTTTTGCAGTTTCAACATTATTCTTATCATGATCAAAATAAATAACTTCTTCTGGTATAAGATTAAATTTCTTTAATAAATTCTTGAAATATTCAGGATTATCTTTTTTTATTCCTTTCTCTTCTAATGAAAATGTCTCCCAATTTGTGTCCTTGGTTTGGTCATAATTTTTTACTAACTCGCGTCCTTTTTCCCTAAATTTGTTAACGACTAATACATAATGGCTATTAAGATTGTTTATTATATCTAATAATTCTATCTTCAGTTTAAAATTTTCATCATAAAGACAATACATTCCATCAACTAGTATAACTCTCTTGTCTTTCACATACTGCATGAAAACATCATTTCCAATTTCAACCCAGTTCTTGTCTTGAGGATTGTAAATTTTTGGCGGTTTAATTTTTTCTGGCTTCCAGTAAAACATTTCTGTGTCGGACCCACAAGGACCTGTTTTTCCTGCAGGACCCCACCAATTATCTTCTTTTCCAAGATAAGCAATTCTTTCTTTTGGAATTCCGAGGGAAATCCAGAGTTTTGCAGATTCATCGTCGCGAGGTGCGTTTTCATCTCCTATAAATACTGTAACTGCAAGTTTTTCCGTCGGGATTTTCAAAACTTTTGTTAGAAATTCAAAACTCCATTGAATTGCTTCTTTTTTCCAGTAGTCTCCAAGACTCCAATTGCCGAGCATTTCAAAAAAAGTGTGGTGTGTTGAATCTCCGACTTCATCTATATCTCCTGTTCTGACACATTTCTGCACATTTACAAGCCGCTTTCCTAAAGGATGTTTTTCTCCAAGAAGATATGGGACAAGCGGATGCATGCCCGCCGTCGTGAAAAGAACTGTAGGATCATTTTCAGGAACCAAAGAAGCAGAAGGAATTATTTTATGCCCTTTTGATTTGAAAAATTCAAGATATTTTTTTATGAGTTCTTTTCTGTCCATATAAGGAGATAGAAAAAGGATTTTAAAAATTTAGTTATTATACAAATATTTAAATATTATTAATTATTTTTTAGATTATGGATTTAAGGATGTATGTTAATAGTCTTTATGAAAGATTTTTCCCTCCCTCTGCAGAGGAGATGCAGCATAGAATGGATAGAGATTTAATAATAAGGGATAGAGATTTAATTGATGCCGCTAATCAAAGACCTTTGGTTTATCATGAGGGTGATGATTTAGACCCCCAAGAGAACTTAGGGTTTATAATACAGAAGAATGGGATGCTATTGAAAGGGAAGGGAATAGATCTCTTGATGAATTGTTAACAGAATAATTTTATTCCTGATTTAATGCCCTAAGTTTTCTTTGAATTTCGTTCAATTGCGATTCTATGCTGTTATCCTTATTTTTCATTTTTGCATTTTTTTGAACAATTTCTTTTTTTGAAATGTTGTCCTCATTTTTTAAGGCGGGCATTTCCACCTGCGGGACGGATTTTTGCAGTTTTTTAATTTCAACAATTGATTCCCTTATTTTCCCGTATAATTTTTGCTTGACATTTATTTCCTTAACTTTCAGGGAAGAATAATCTTTTATTGTACCACTTAAAATCATCAAACTTTTTTCCACAAGAAGTATGTCTTTTTTTGATTCAAGCGCCTCGGTGTATTCAAATTTTAGATGAATCAGATTTTCATTTTTCATATCAGTATAATTTTGAGAAAATATCGCGGTCTATTCTTTCAAACTGCCCCTTTATATTCTGAATTTCATTTTCCCATTCATGAAGTTCCTTTTCTTCTTCCAATCTTATTCTTTTTATGTCCCTTAGCATTTTTTCCATGTCTTCTATTTTATTTCTTGCTTTTTCAAAAATTTGCAGACTTTCTTCAAACTGATCCATTCTTATGAATACAGGTTCTGATTTTTGCACTCTCGGCGAAATTCCTGGCATTCTTCTTTCATGATGTACGGGCATTTCTTTGAAATTAGATATTTCCCTCGTCATCGGTCTTTTTACAAGAGGTCTTGGGGAAAATTCCTCCGAAGGTTCTTCCCCGTCAGAGACCTCTTCATCACCTTTTTCTTCCCCAGTTACGGCATCTTTGATGACGTTTTGAGAAAATTTTTCTCCAAACTGATTTGAAGGATATGAAGGAAGATGAGGAAGCTGAAGCTGTTGTTGATTCCGATTTTCAAATTCTCTGAAATTTCTCCCGGGAAATTCAGGCAACTTAGGGAGTTCTGGCAGAGAAGGAATAGCATCTTCCATGAATTTTTGTTTCTCTTTTTTTCCAAACCAAGACATATTATACTCCAATATATATTTTGTTATATAATGAACAGAACACAAGTTTAAAAACTTTATTTTTATATCATATTCATCTAAATTTTCCATTATCATAAAATGCTGAAAAATCTTCTCAAGGAAATCATCGGTATTATCGTCGGCAAACAGGCGGAGGACATAGTTGACATTCTTGACGGAGAGAAATATGTTAATGAATTTCTGATAGCAAAGAGACTTAATTTAACGATAAATCAGACAAGAAATATATTGTACAAACTTTCTGATTCCGGGCTTGTATCTTCAATAAGAAAAAAGGACAAAAGAAAAGGATGGTTCACTTATTTCTGGAAATTTGAAATACTTAAATCACTTGAGTTTTTGAAAAACGGCACGGAGAAGAAAGTGGAACAGACAAATCAGCAAATAGCCAGCAGGGAAACGAAAATTTTTTATGTATGTGCAAATTGCGATATAGAGTTTAACGAGGAAAACGCGCTTTTGAGGGATTTTACGTGCGGTGAATGCGGAAATGTTTTTTTAGTCAAGGATAATTCCAAATTTCTAAGGGAACTCAAAAAAAATCTTGAGAGGTACAAAAAAGAAATTGAACTTATTGATTCTGAAATCAACAAAGAAAAAGAAAAAATTGGAAAGAAGAGGGAAAAGGAATTTAAAAAAGAACAGAAAATAAAGAAGGAAATCCGAGCTAAACAAAAAATTAGCAGGAATATTAAAATGAAACCTAAAGAAATCAAAGTTAAACCAAAGAATGCAAAAAAGAAAATTCATTCAAAAAAGTCCAAGAAGTCGGGCAAATCAGCAAAGAAAAAGATTTTGAAGAAAAAGAAAAGATGATTCGTTTTCATAAAAGAGGCAGTTTTCATGGGAATTTCAGCGTTAATACGAATTTGATTTTGGCGAATATTATTTTGTTTTTTGTTTTTACAATCTTGATTTTTGTAAACCAGAAATTTTTGGATTATATCGCTTTAAAACCATCGAATATTTTTCAGGGGTTGTATCTTTGGACATTTTTAACAAGCATGCTCATGCATGGAGGTTTCTTCCATATTCTTGCAAATATGTTTTCGTTATTTTTTCTTGGAACTCTTGCAGAGAGAATTCTCGGAGCCAAGAGATATATTTATCTCTATTTAATCTCCGGTTTGTTTGCAGGGTTGTTTTTCGTGCTTCTTTCACAGTTTTTTACAGCTGATTTTAACACTTATGCCGTCGGTGCTTCGGGGGCGTTGTTTGGTTTGATTGGTTTTTTGATGATTATTACTCCTAACCTATCTGTTTATGTCATGTTTATTCCAATCCCGATAAAAATGAAATATGCCGCGCCCGGAATTTTGGCGGTTTTGTGGCTGATTTCTGCCGCAGGCAATGTTCCAATAGGAAACACCGCGCACCTTGGCGGTTTGATTGCGGGACTGTTTTATGGTTTTTATTTAAGAAGAAAGTTTCCGAGAAAAACAGAGAGAATAAATAAATATTTTAATTAAAAATAATTTTTATATTAACAATAAAATAAATTTTGCAAAGCAGAAATATGGTAAAGAAAAAAAATAAGGAAAATTTCCTAAAGAAAAATTATCAACTTAGTTTTAGGTATATAAGGGAGTCAAGGAATTTTATTTATGCAGTTATCGGCGTTTTCATTTTTTCGTCGTTAATCGGCTTTTTTGTCCCAGCTCCGGCATATGTTGCCGAGCAAATATCAAAGTTTATAGAAGAACTTTTGAGACAGACGCAAGACATGAGCGTGTTTGAATTAATCAGATTTATTTTTATAAACAATTTTAAGAGTTCTCTTTCAGGCATGGCATTGGGAGTTTTCCTCGGAATATTCCCCATGATTTCGATTATCGCGAACGGTTACATACTTGGTTTTGTCGTCCTTGCAAGCGTGAATTCAGACGGAATTTTAGTTTTGTGGCGCTTATTTCCGCACGGGATTTTTGAACTTCCTGCTGTTTTTATTTCCCTCGGCATGGGGTTGAGAATCGGTTTGCCCTTTATTTACAGATACTTCTCATATTATTCCAAAAAAGAAAATGTTTTAGCATTGATTTCAGGCGTCTTATTTTTAGTTCCTGCAATAATATTTACTTTGATATTCAACAACGATTTGAGAAAGCATCAGCTCAAGAATTTTTCATACAGATTTAAGAGTTCGCTGAAAGTTTTTGTCCTTATTGTTATTCCCCTGCTGATTGTCGCGGCGATTATAGAAGGAAGCTTGATTGTTTTTATGGGATGATGTTAAAGGAAAAAGATTTACGGCAAATATCAATACAAAAGAAGATGTAATTAATATTTTATCAAAATATTGGTGGGTTTTGCTAATGATTGCTGTTGGCTTGTTGATTGTGCTTTTATGGGGCATAAACAAGAAAAAATAATTATCCCTTCAAATCACTTATTCCGAGCATTACGAAAAGAAGTCCTATCATGAATGCAAGCCAAAACAGACCGCCTTTGAAAAACAGCCATGCGGCATTCAGGAAGTTTAGGTCTTTTCCGAAAACGCTCCATCCATATGCTGAAGACGCTAATGCAACCAGTATAGCACCGATTACGATGACAAGTCCAGTCATAAGTTCTGTCCATTTATTCATCAGTTTCTAATAAAATCACCATTTAAAAACATTTTTATTCTGCAGTTTTAGGCTTTGTTTAGAAAATCCTGAAATAATATTCTCTGTAAAAAGTGAACGAAGTGAACCAATTTTATTTAGAAACGAAGTTAGACATTAATTGTTTTTTAAACAAAATCGCAGTTTTAGTTAAACTTAAAAATCAATTATTTTTGTTAGTTATATGAAGAAGGAAGATATCGCAAGAAAACATATCTTGAAAAAAAGCGATGAAGTAAAAGGAGTTTTAATAAAAGGTTATGATTTTAACGAAGGCGTTAATTACGAAGAAATTGTAAAGAGTTTTTCCTCGACAGGTTTTCAGGCGAGTCATTTGCACAAAGCAATAGAAATTGTTAATAAGATGATTGAAGAAAAAGCAACTATTTTTTTAGGTTATACTTCTAACATTGTCTCATCTGGATTGAGGGAAATCGTCAGATATCTTGTTGAAAATAAAAAAGTTGATGTTTGCGTTACTTCCGGCGGCGGAGTTGAGGAGGATATAATAAAATGTCTCGGAGATTTTGTACTCGGGAGTTTCAATTCAAACGGAGCAGAATTAAGAAGCAAGGGAATAAACAGGATTGGAAATATTTTCGTTCCGAATTCAAGATACATAAAATTTGAGGAATTTGCAATGCCTGTTTTGGAGGAACTTTACAATGAACAGAAAAAAAGAAACAAGCCGCTTATGACTTATGAGGTTGTGTGGAAATTCGGCGAGAGGATAAATAATGAGAAAAGCATTTGCTATTGGGCGTGGAAGAACAAGATAAAAATTTATTGTCCATCGATAATGGACGGAAGCCTTGGAGACATGATTTATTTTTTCAAGTACAAAAAAGGAAGAAGCGATTTTGCGGTTGATATTACTGAAGACACAAAAGAACTTAATGATTCAACAATCGGGCTGAAAAAGTCGGGAGTGATTGTGCTCGGCGCGGGCGTTGTAAAGCACAGCATTTTGAACGCGCATCTTTACAGGAACGGCGCAGATTACGCTGTTTTCATAAACAATGCGCAGGAATTCGACGGAAGTGATGCGGGAGCGACGCCGGAAGAAGCGGTTTCATGGGGAAAACTCACGGGAGAAAGCCAGAGAATAAAAATTTTTGGCGACGCTACAATCATTTTTCCTATTTTGGTTGCAGAGACTTTTGCGAATCACTAAATTTATATATTTGTTCATTTTTATTTTTTGATGGAAGACAACACTCTTGATATAAAAGAGATAATTATTTCTGAACCTCAAAACATTTCGAAGCAACCTCCTGAAAAAGAAAAAGATTTTATGGATGTGCTGAGAATGTTTGCTCCCGGAACTTCAATAAGATCCGCCTTGGATGATTTGCTTAATGCGCATATGGGCGCGCTTGTCGTTTTTGAGAATGAGAAAGTTTTGGAGATTATTGAAAAAGGTTTTAGAATCAATGCAAAATTCAGCCCCCAGAGACTGGTTGAACTGGCAAAAATGGACGGAGCCATAATTTTATCGGCGGACGGAAAAAAAATTCTTTATGCAAACACTTTGCTTGCTCCCGATGTTAATATTTTTACAAAAGAAACAGGAACAAGGCACAAGGCGGGGGAGAGGACGGCAAAGCAGGCAAGGACTCTTGTTATTGCAGTGTCTGAAAGAAAGAACAAGATAACTATTTATTATTGCGATTTAAAATATGAACTCAAGGAAAGTTCAGAGATATTGCGAAGAGCCGCAGAGACACTGCAAATTCTGGAAAAGCAAAGGGAAATTTATAATGATTTGATGTCTGATTTTAATCTGCTGGAGATAAATAATCTTGTTACAATAAATGATGTTTCCGCGATTTTGCAGAGAATTGAAATTATAAAAAGAATCTCCAGCATCGTCAAGAGATATTTAGTTGAATTGGGTAAAGAGGGGATTGTCGTCAGCATAAGGTTAAAAGAACTTGTGGGAAATATCCAGAAAGACGAGGACGTAATTTTAAAAGATTATTTTTTATCAAATCATCTTTCTGTCGTCGGGATGCTGGACAACATGAATTTTGATTTTCTTCTTGAAATTCCTAATGTATCAAGAATGCTATTCCCGGAACTGCACGACAATCAAATTTCCCCGAGAGGATTGAGATTGCTTAGCAAGACGAATATTCTTGAAAGATATAGAAGTTCATTGACAGACAGGTTTAAATCGCTTAATAAAATTTTATCCGCCAGCGACGCTGAACTCCTTGAAGTTTTTGAAAATTCCGAGACACTTAATTCATTTGACAAAGAGATGAATAATCTTAGGGAAAAAATAATGGCACGGAAAGACATAGATAATTTTATTTAGAATAACTGCATTTGGCAAACCTTAAAATACCTCTTCTTGATATTGATTTTATGCTGACTGAAGAACAAATTAGCCAAATTAGAGAACATCTTGACAGGGCGCAAAACCCGCTGTTCTTTTTTGACAACGACTCCGACGGATTGTGCGCTTTTCTTTTGCTGCAAAGATTTTCAGGAAAAGGCAAGGGAGTTCCTGTGAGAAGTTTTCCAGATTTAAATTCTGATTATATAAGAAAAATAAACGAGTTAAATGCAGATTATGTTTTTATACTAGACAAGCCGATTGTTTCAAAGGATTTTCTTGATGAAGTTTTCAAACTTAACATTCCGATAGTGTGGATTGACCATCACATGATTAATCGGAAGGAAATTCCTGAATTTGTCAATTATTACAATCCGATTTTTAATCCTGATGAGAAAAATGAACCGACGACATTTCTTTGCTATCAAGTTTCGCAGAAAAAAGACGATTTGTGGATAGCAGTTATTGGAAGCATTTCAGACAGATTTTGCCCGGATTTTTACAAGACTTTTGCTAAGGAATATCCCGACTTGTCGATTGATTCAAATGATGCATTTGAGATTTTCTACAAATCGCAGGCGGGAAAAATTGTAAAGATGTTCAGTTTTGCATTGAAGGACAGGACTACCAATGTGATTAATATGTTAAAATTTCTGGTGAAAGCCAAGAGCCCTTATGATGTTTTAGAGGAGAACCAACAAAATTACACAATGTACAAAAGATTTAATCAGATTAATGTGAAATACCAAAAGTTTCTTGAAAGGGCAAGAAAAGTCGGGGGTAAATCCGGCAAATTTTTGTTCTTTAAATATTCTGGAGATTTGAGCATAAGCAGCGATTTGTCAAATGAACTGACTTATTTATTTCCTGATAAGGTTGTTGTTGTGTGTTATGTTTCCGGCTTAAAAGCAAATATTTCTGTCCGCGGGAAAAATATCAGAGGAAGTGTTTTGAATGTCATTGGAGAACTGGAAAATGCGACTGGCGGCGGACATGAAGATGCCGTCGGTGCGCAGGTAAAAACCTCTGATATAGATTTGTTCAGAGAGAAACTTGAAAGATTAATTTAAATTTTTTATCCTTTGTAAGCATCCCCAACCAAGATAAAGATTAATAACCAATCAAATTTTGAGATTTTGTATCAGCACAATATTTTCTTACAAAAATTATCTTATGTTTTTTCAATAAAAATCTAAAGAGAAACTTTATAAAACGCATTTCTTCTGAATTTTATGAAAAAGCCATACGGGAGTTTAATTTATGCATCTAAAAAAAGATGAGTTAAGAGAAAAGGAAGAATTAGAACGGGAATTAATTTTGTTAATGGAAACGACGTTGGAACTTGAAGACGAACTTCACGGCGTTATGATTTAAAGGATGAGTTGAATTAATTTTGATTTATTTTTTATCCCGCCATTAGAAATTAGCGTTTTCTTCTTTGTCGGTATGATGTTAATAAATAATAAAATCAGTAACTTCGGGCAATATAAACAATTTCTTTTGCCAGCTTTCCGCAGATTACACACTTTCCTGAAATTTTAGATTTTTCATCAAGTCTTGTTCCCCTGACTTCTGCGCCGGTTTCTTTTTGTATTGTTTCAGCGCATTCAATTCCCACTTTTTCAACAGAACAAAAACCGCATTTTACAATAAAACCATCTTCAACAGATTTTTTAATTTCCTTAAGACTTCCCGCATTTTTTATTCTTCCTTCAAAAATAATATCTGCTTTTTTTATCAGGTTTTTTGTAAATTCACCTGAAATTTCTTTTATCCTTGATGTTACATTTTTATCCTCTACAATTTCTTTTTTGTCCAAGTCTCTTCTGAATAATGTTACCGTGCCTTTTTGCAAATCCTTCATGCCCAAATCAATTCTTATCGGAATTCCTTTCATTTCCCAGTAATTAAATTTTTCTCCTGGGCGTTTTTCAGAGTAATCTATTTCCACGTCGGTAAATTTTTCTATTTCTTTTTTTAATGACTCTGCTTTTCTTTTTAGTTTTTCATTTTCAGGTTCTATTGGAACAATCATTACATTTATCGGTGCGATTTCCCACGGGAATTTTAATCCTTTGTCGTCTCCGTGAACAATTATCACGCTTGCGAAAATTCTTGATACCGCCGGACCGTAGCAGGTTGTGTAAGCGGGTTTTTCTTTTCCGTCTTTATCTCTGTATTTTATGTTGAATGATGCTGCGAATTTCGGCGAGATTATGTGGGTTGACGGCTGTTGTATCACTTTTCCGTCGGGGTTTAATACATCTGACGCAAATGTCTTGTATGCGCCGGCGAACTTGTCCCACTCCGGCCTTTGGAAGAAAATAAAAGGCAAACCGTAAATGTCGTGCAAAACTTCTTTGTTTGTTTCCATATCTTCCTTAACTTGATTCATGGCGTCTTCTTCTGTTGCGTGAACGCAGTGCGTTTCAATCCAATGAAATTCCCTGCTTCTTAAAAATGGGCGCGTTGCTTTTGTTTCATATCTGAAAACCTGCGCTCTTTGGTATGTTTTGAACGGCAAGTCTTTGTAACTCCTTATCCATAATGCGAACATTTGATAAAACGCCGTTTCGCTCGTCGGGCGCAAAGCCAAAGGCTCTTCCAACTTTTTTGTTCCGCCATGAGTAACCCAAAAAACTTCAGGAGTGAAACCTTTTACATGTTCGCTTTCTTTTTTGAAATTGCTTTCTGGAATTACCGTCGGAAACCAGTATGGCTTGTGCCCTTTTTTCTGCAAAGTTTTTTCCAGATATTTGTACATTTTTTCCATTGAGAGAACAGACCATGGCTGAAAAACGAGAAATCCCTTGACGTTGTATCTCAAATCAGCAAGCTCGCATTTTTGCACAACTTGTGTGAACCATTCTGAGAAATTTTCATTTTTCTTAACCGTGATTCCTTCTTCGTTTTTTGACATAAATTAGATAATGAAATGTTGTTTAAAAATTATTTCTTGAACCTTAAATTATAAACTCACTTCTAATCTCTCCAATCCTCCAACTAACTCGCGAAATCGCTCGCCTGCCCCTTAAGAATTAACTAATAATCCAAATTTTAATTTTATCGTGAAGTTGTCCGTCTTTGAATAAGTTAAAATCACCCTATAAAATTCTTCAGAAATCATATCTTTCTTAATCTTTAAATTCCATCTTAAATCCTAATTTATCAGCGTTTGATTCAGATTTTTCTGTGCGATTTCGTTGACTGCTTGCTTTATGTAGTTTGATTCCAAAGCAAAGCCAAGGTTTTCTCCGCCGCCGATTTTGAAATTATTTATTCCTATGACTTTTCCGTCGGTGTCTATTAACGGACCGCCGGAGTTTCCCGGATTTAGTGCGGCATCTATTTGTATGTAAGCATTTAATCCGTTGCCTCCCTGCCTGTGAACTGCGGAGACAATTCCCTGCGTAACTGAAAACTGCAAGCCGAGGGGGTTTCCAATTGTGATAACTTTTTCGCCTATTTGAACATCATTTGAATTTCCAAGTTCAAGTTTTTCGTAAGTTCCCTGAATTTTTAAAACCGCAATGTCCAGTGTGCTGTCGAAGCCGACAAACTGCGCATTTTTTGTTTCTCTTTCAGACGTTATTGCTATTATCGACGTTGCGAGATAACCTTGATTGTCTGCGAGAACATGAGCATTTGTTACAACATATCCTTCTTCGTCAATTATGAATCCTGTTCCCTGCCCGTAGTCTGTTTTTATCGTGACGACTGCGGGAATTGAATAATCAATTATCCCTGAAAAATCTTCGCCGACAGATGCTTTTAGCAAAGTAAGTTGCTGGGTTAAAGAACCAACTTCGCTGCTTATCAACTGATTTGTCTGCAATAAACTCTCGCTGATGTCGTTTATTTTTGTGTTTGTCTCCGTCTGCAATTCGGTTATTTTTTTATTTAAATTATTGAAATCCGTTGTTTGTTTTACGAAGATAAAATAAAGCATTACACTGCTTGTTATCATAAAAATTATAATTATTGAAGTGAAACTGCCGATGAGAATTTTGTGATGCCTCTGCAATGCCATTTTTATTTTAAGAACATGTTGTTTATTAAGTTTTTGAAAAGATTTATTTGAAAAGTAATTATTGTTTAAATTGCCTCGCTTCGCTTGGAGTTAATTTAAGTTGTTAATGTAAAATTTTCTATTAGTTTTATATCAATCGTGAACTAAGTGAACGCACATACTTAATAAGTCAGTAAAAACAGATATCTTCTAAACAAGGCATTTTTGAAAACAAAATTTATAAACTTCCTTTGCTGGATTTTTTTATGAATTCGTGGCGTGATATTGAACCTGGCAAAGATTCTCCGAAAATTGTAAATGCAATTATTGAAATTCCGAAAGATTCAAAAATAAAGTTTGAACTTGACAAAAAGACAGGACTGATGAAACTTGACAGGTTTTTGTTTTCCGCAATGCATTATCCCGGAGATTACGGATTTATTCCGCAGACATTATGGGACGACGGCGACCCTCTTGATATCATTGTTATTACAGGACATCCTCTTTATCCTGGCATGTTAGCGGAAACAAGAGTTATAGGCATTGTTCACATGATTGATCAGGGCGAAAGCGACGACAAGATAGTTGCTGTTTATGAGAAAGACCCAAGGTATAAGAAAGTTCAGTCTATAAAAGATCTTCCGGAACATTTTCTTCAAGAATTAAAACATTTTTTTGAGACTTACAAAGAACTTGAACAAAAAGAGGTAAAGGTTTCGGATATTAAAGGTAGCGAGGATGCTTACAAAGCTATTAAACGGGCTGTTGAACTTTACAAGAAAAAGTTTGGAAAGAATTAATTGTTTTGCTTCGCTACATTTTGTTCTGATATTAATTGCTTCAAATCGGCGTTCCGCACGATTTTTCGCCAAGATAATATTAATGCGATAAATTTTTATAAAATACTAAAATATATAACGATGAGCTAGCATAACATTAAATGGAAAAATTGATAAGGGCGTATTTCTAATTAAAATAAAATTTGGACCCATAGTTTAATGGACAGAATTTCGGGTTTCGGAGTGCAGGAAACCAAGGTTTCCTAACCCACTACCTTCCTTTTGGAAAAGTGGAAAAAACACTGAAAAACCCCGAAGATGGGGGTTCGATTCCTCCTGGGTCCATGAAACCTTTTTATACACAATTTATTTATTATTGTCAAAAGAGGAAAATGAAACTCAATGTAAAATTCTGGGCGACGACATTCACGCTTTCGGGAACGATAATCGGCGCGGGAATTCTTGGATTGCCGTATGTTTTTTCACAGTCGGGATTTTTAATAGGTTTGTTTTGGCTTGTTTTTCTTGGGATAATTATGACTTTTCTTAATTTGTGTTTAGGAGAAGTTTCTTTAAGAACAAAAGGGGTTCATCAAATTCCAGGTTATGCCAGAAAATATCTTGGAAAAACAGGAGAGAAAATTATGTTTTTCGCGATGTTTTTTGGAATTTACTCTGCGTTGATTGCATATTTAATCGGCGAGGGGCAGAGTTTTTCAAAATTATTTTTTGGGAATTTTGATTATTCAATTTATTTTGCCGTCGGCTTTTGGGTTGTTATGACTCTTCTTTTGCACGAAGGATTGAAAGGGTTGAAAAAAATTGAATTGTGGGGCGTTCTTGGGATTATTATCCTGATATTTTCAATATTTTTTTATTACATTCCCAAAGTTAATTTTGACAATCTTTTATATCTTGACTTTTCAAATTTGCTCCTGCCTCTCGGCGTAGTGTTTTTTGCACTGCTCGGATTTAGCTCAATACCTGAGTTGAGAATGGAAATAAAAGGCGAGGAGAAATTATTCAGAAAAGCGATTCTTACGGGCTCTTTAATCCCTATTTTTCTTTATTTTATTTTCAGCTTTGTTTTTGTCGGTGTTTTGGGAAAAGGCGTGAAAGAAGTTGCAACGCTTTCATTCGGGAATATCCTACCTCTTCTCGGAATTTTCACAATGTTTACATGCTATCTTGTTTTGAGTTTTTCTTTGAGAGATATTTTTATTTACGACCTGAAAAAGAAAAAAATGTCATTTGTTTTTGTTTCCGCGATTCCATTGTTCCTGTATTTTGCAATTAATTTTCTTAAACTCGCCGATTTTGTGAAAGTTCTTGGCGTCGGTGGAGTTATTTCCGGAGGACTTGTCGGAATATTGATTTTACTGATGAATATCAAAGCCAAGAAAAAAGGAAACAGGAAACCTGAATTCTCAATTCCGTTAAATTGGTTTGTTCTCGGACTTTTGAGCTTAATTTTTATTCTGGGAATTATTGCAGAATTGTTTTTTAATTAATTTTTTATCTTTTGATAAGATATATTTTTATAGAAGTTTGTTTAATCTAAAATATGGACAAAAAATTCTTGATAGATGATTTAAGGAAACAGGGTTTTTCTGAAAAAATTTTAAATGCTTTCAAAAATATTATGAGAGAAAATTTTATTTCGGAAAAATTAAAAACAAGCGCTTATGAGAATATTCCTCTTCCTATCGGAAACAGACAGACAATTTCACAGCCATATACAATCGCGTTTATGCTTTCATTACTTGATTTAAGAGACAAACAAAAAATTCTGGAAGTCGGAAGCGGGAGCGGATATGTTCTTGCGCTAATGTCTAAAATTTCTAAGCATTCAAACTTCTATGGAATTGAAATAATTGAAGAACTGGCGGAGAAATCAAGAAATGTTTTGAAAGACAGGAAAAATGTACAAATTATCCACGGCGACGGTTCAATTGGTTTATTAAGCGAAGCGCCTTTTGACCGGATAATTATAAGCGCGGCAGCGTCGGAAATTCCGCAGGAACTTGTAAATCAGCTTAAAATTGGTGGAATTCTTGTTGTTCCTGTTAAGAATTCTATCATTTATCTTAAAAAATATAAAAATAAAAATGAGATAAAAGAATTTCCCGGATTTTTGTTTGTTCCATTTGTGAGAAAATGATTTTATGATTAATTCCCGTTAAATCCATCGTGGTGGTATTTATGCCAGTTCCATGATGTTTCCATTATTGTTTTTAAATCGCTGAATCTTGGCTGCCATCCGAGCTCTTTTTTTATTTTAGTTACGTCGGCAACAAGTTCCGCCGGGTCGCCGAATCTCCGTATGCTTCTAACAGTCGGAATTTCGTGCCCTGTGATTTTTCTTGCAAATTCAATAATCTCTTCAACGCTATATCCATAACCCGTGCCGACGTTGTACACATTGCTTTTTCCTTCTGTCATTAATCTCTCCATTGCGAGAATATGCACTTGCGCGAGGTCTGTTACATGAACATAATCCCTTATGCACGTTCCGTCTTTCGTTTGATAATCATTGCCATATATTGCGATGTGCTGTCTTTTTCCTAATGCAACGTGATATACAAGCGGGATTAAGTGGGTTTCCGGTTTATGGGCTTCGCCGATTTCGCCGTCTGTATCTGCGCCGGCGGCATTAAAATATCTTAGAGAAATTGATTTTATTCCATAAATATTGTCGAAGAATTTTAATATTCTCTCCGCGATTGCCTTGGTTTCCCCGTAAACATTATTAGTGTTATTGCTGTGCGATTCAGGAACAGGAATTTTCTCCGGCTGTCCGTAAACCGACGCTGACGAGGAATAAACTATTGTCTTGACATTATGCTTTTGCATTACATTCAACAAATTCAGCAACGATAAAACATTATTTGTGTAGAACTTAATCGGGTTTTTCATTGACTCTTCAACTTCAAGGTGTCCGGCGAAATCTATAACCGCGTCAAACTGATGCATTCTGAAAATTTGCTCAAGCAATTCGCAGTTATTCAAGTCTCCGTTGATAAAATTAACATCTTGAGGCAATGATTCCCTGAAACCGCGGCTTAAATTATCATAAACAATCACTTCGTAATTATTCTTCAGCAGTTCCCTTACTGCATGACTTCCGACATAACCGGCTCCGCCTGTAACCAAAATTTTCATTTTACCTTTTTTAATTATTACTTTTATTTGTCTCTATTTAAAAGAATTATGGGCGACAAGTCTACACGTTCAAACTGACAATTATCTGAGTTTTCTTTCCAGAATTTCTCTTGCCGTCTTGTAATCTGCTCTTTTTTCCGTTTTTGCCATGACTTTTCCAATCAGAAAATTCAGCGCGTTTTCCTGCCCTTCTTTGAAATCCGAAACTGCCTTTGGATTTTCCCTTATGACAAAGTCCACCGCTTTTTCAATTTCACTATCTGATGAAATTTTTGAATGTTTTTCTGCATATTGTTTTGGAGAAAAAGATTCCGGAATGAATTTTCTTAAAATTTCCTTTGCATTGAGTTCTGTGATTTCATTTTTTCCGAGGAGTTTGAGAAGTTCTATGAAATGTTCAGGATTTATGTCCACCTCGTCTAATTCTTTTTTGTTGTGGTTTAAAACGCTTAGCAATTCTCCTGTTACCCACTGTGCGGCGAGGTTTGAATTTATTTTTTGGACGATTTTTTCAAAGAATTCGGCAATGTCCAGATTTTTGGCAAGGACTTCCGCATATTTTTTTTCTATTTTATATTTTTTAATAAGTTTCCCTATTTTTTCCTGCGGAGTTTCCGGAAGCTCTTTTTTTATTTTTTCAACGCGCTTTTTCTCAAGTTTAATAACCGGTAAATCCGGGTCGGAAATAAATCTGTAATCCTGCGCCTTTTCTTTAGTTCGCATTCTTATTGTAATGTTTTTGCTTTCATTAAACATTCTTGTTTCTTGTTCCTTCGCAAGTTCGCCGGATTTTTTCTGCCTTTCAATTTCATAATCAATCGCCTTTTTTATGTTTCTTAATGAATTTACATTTTTTATTTCAACACGCACGCCGTTTAGTTCCGGCAGTGAAACATTTACATCCGCCTTTATTCCGAGATTTTTGTCTATTAACTTAAGGTATTTCAGCGTCGCTGTAAGCTGCTTGAGCCATTCAATTACTTCGTCTGAATTTTTGAAGTCCGGCTCTGTTA
>JBBSYQ010000031.1:0-6862 GCA_038045145.1 Nanobdellota archaeon | reverse complement strand
AGGATATCCCGAGCGGTTGTAATCTATTTCCCCTGTTTCAGGATTCCACGCCGCCGGGTCTTCTTCGAGATGCGCTTCGGTTATTTTTATTCCAAGAAAATTTCCAGCAATACCGACGGGAATTGCATAACTTCCAGACAAGGTATTTTGATACCCCTTCGGCAAATCCGGCCAGCTGTAATGTTTTCTCTGCCAAGCGAGGACACCTGCCTGGTTTCCTTCGCTTAACTTTCCCCCTGAAATTCCATTTATTTTGCATTTTAGAATCAGGCAAATTTGTATGACTTTTTCTACGGCGGATTTGTTCGGCGACATCGGCTTTGCTCCGGGTTGAGCTGTGCAAATCGGGCAAATATTTGAATTTGGTTTTGCAAACTTCGCGCCATGAATTGCATTGCACCTGCAGAAAAGTTTTTCTTTTGTGTTCAAATAACTGTGAATTTCAAGTCCGATTTTTGGCATAACTGAAGAAAGGCAGACGTGATTTATTAAACTATTTACTTAGATCGCAATAAACGGGAAATTTTATTGTATCTCCCCTAATTATTTTGTATCTATCATTTCCAACTATCCCGTCGCGTTCATTAGATAATATCATTTGTTCAATAATCTCTTCTACATTAAATCCTTTAAGACAGGTATCTCTTATTCCCGCGGCGTAATCCCACATAGTGTCTCCTTGATTTACCTTTATTTCCCTCGTATAAAGCGGATGTTCAAGAATATACTTTTTGTGTAAATTAACCTACTGCCCAAATTGTTCCTAACCCAACAATTGCTGTTCCGGTAACGACTACCTTAACTAATCCATCCATGGTATCTTTTATTTATCTTATTTTATAAATTTTTATTTGTTTTAATATACTATTCAATAAATTTTTATATCGACGTTTGTTATCTTTTTTTATGAGGAATGCTGTTAAAGTTCAACCAGGAGATTATGTTGAAATTTCTTTTATAAAAAAAGATTATCGCGGAGTTTTGCTTGAGAATCCCGAGGATGAGAAAGGAATTATTTTATTGAAACTTGATTCAGGGTATAACATCGGCTTTAACAAAAAGGATATTTTTGACATTAAAGTTTTGAGAAAGTTCAGAGATGAGAAAGGAGAGAAAATTGATATAAAAAAAGATAAGGAAAAACCCAATGTTGCGTTGATAATTACAGGAGGAACGATTGCGGCGCGTTTGAATCCAAGGAAAGGCGGAGTTGACTGGCTTACCTCTCCTGAAGATTTTCTGAAATATTATCCTGAAATTTTTGAAAAAGTTAATGTCAAGGTTGAAGTGCCGTTTATGAAAGCGTCCGAGGATATGAATTTCAGAGACTGGCAGAAAATTGCAAAGGTTGTTGAAAAAAATCTTAATGACGGAAATATTAAAGGCGTGATTGTGACGCACGGAACTGATTTTTTGCATTATACTTCTGCTGCATTGAGTTTTTTTTTGAAAAATCTGAATAAGCCGGTTGTTTTAACTTACAGCCAGAGAAGCATAGATCGGGCGAGCAGCGACGCTAACTTAAATTTGCAATGTTCCGCACTTGCGGCTATTTCCGACATTGCAGAAGTCATGCTTGTTGGGCATGCGACGACAAATGATAATTTTTGTTATGCAATGCCGGGAGTGAAAGTCAGGAAAATGCATTCGTCAAGAAGAGATGCGTTCAAGGTTATCAACGGGAAACCATTTGCAAAAATTTTTCCAGAGAGAATTGAAATTATTTCAGATTACAACCAAAGAAATAAAAATAAAGTCAAACTTGATGCAAAGTTTGAGGAAAAAATTGCTTTGGTGAAAATTTATCCCGGACAAAGTCCGGACATTCTGGATTATTACAAAAATAAAAAATACAAAGGAATTGTTCTTGAGTTGAGCGGGTTGGGGCATTTGCCTGTTCGCGGAAGAAATTCGTGGATAAGAAAACTGAAAGAAGTTCAGAAAAAAATTATTATCGTCGGTATTTCACAAACAATTTACGGAAGAGTTGACCCTTGGGTTTACAGCAACGGAAGAGAAATTCAGAAGACAGGAGTAATTTATCTTGAAGACATGCTCGCTGAAACAGCTTTTGTAAAACTCGGATGGGTTCTTGGACATAATGACTGGAATAAAAATAAAGAAAAAATCAAAGAGAAAATGCTTGAAAATTGCGCGGGAGAAATCAGTGAGAGAATGGAAGTTGTATGATAAATGAAGAAAAACACAAAAACGAAATTATGGAACTTTTTGAGGGGGATTATGGATTAGCTTTAACGGAGACAGCAACTAATTTTAGAAAAAAGAAATTGGGAAACAGGTTAAAGAGATAAATAAAAAATTTAGGTTATAGATTATCTTCTTTCATACGATTTTTTGCTTGATTTAATTTTGCACAAATAAAATTAAAAACTCTTTTGCCTTTTGTTTTTTATGCCGGATGAAATTGATTACGATAAAATGGGATTGAAGTGCGGGCTTGAGATACATCAGCAGCTTGATACAAAAAAACTATTTTGCAATTGTCCTTCTATATTAAGAAAGGACGAGCCGGATTTTGTCGTCGAGAGACAGCTTCATGCCGTTGCCGGAGAGAGCGGAGAAGTTGATGTTGCTGCGAAATATCAGGCGGGACTCGGAAAGAGATTTTTTTATCAGGGTTATGATACCACTTGTTTGGTTGAACTTGATGAATCGCCTCCAAGAATGATAAATGGAGATGCACTGAAAATTGCAATGCAGGTTGCTACTCTGTTAAATTGCAAAATTCTTTCTCTAACTCAGATAATGAGGAAAACTGTTGTAGATGGGAGCAACACTTCAGGATTTCAGAGAACTGTTTTAATTGCCGTCGAGGGATATGTTGAAACAAAATACGGCAGAGTTGGAATTGAAAGTGTTTGCCTTGAAGAAGATTCGGCAAGAATTATTGGAAAAAATGAAAAAGGAATTGTCTACCGGCTTGACCGACTCGGAATCCCGTTAATTGAAATAGCGACGAAGCCGGAGATAAAAAATCCCGAACAGGCGAAGGAAGTTGCATTGCATCTTGGAAATGTTTTGAGAAGTTGCAAAGTTAAGCGAGGAATTGGAACAATAAGGCAAGATGTTAATGTTTCAATAAAAAAAGGCGCGAGAGTTGAAATAAAAGGAGTGCAGGAACCTAATTTAATTGAGAAATCTGTCGAGAAAGAAGCTGAAAGACAATTTGAATTAATCAGCAAAAAAACCGAAGTCAAATCAGAGGTGAGAAAAGTTTTGCTTAACGGTGAAACTGAATTTTTGCGTCCGATGCCTGGAGCGGCGAGAATGTATCCTGAAACAGATTTGCCTTTGCTGAAGATTTCAAGAGAATTAATCAATGAAATAAAAAAGAATCTGCCTAAGTTGAAAGCAGAGGTTGAGGAGGAATTAAAGGGAAAGGGTTTAGAAGAAGAAATGATTAAACTTTTGTTCAAGAGAAAAAAGATTGAGGAGTTCAAAGAATTTCTAAATTTGCTGAATAATCCTAAGCTGATTGCAAAAATGCTTTTGGTTTTTCCAAATGAAATCGCGAGCAAAGAAAAAATTTCAATTGATGAAGTTGAGAAAATTTTAAGCGATGATACTTTAGTTGCTATCTTAAAATTTGTAAAAGACGGAAAAATCCAGGATAATCAAGTGAGGCATGTTATGGAGAGAATTGTCCAAGGTGAGAGTTTGGATAATGCCGTAGAATTTGATAAGAGAGAGATTCATGATGTTGAAGAGAAAGTGCATAAAATTATCAAAGAAAAACCAGGGCTTTCCGAGAATGCTTATATGGGTTTGGTGATGAAAGAATTTAAAGGAAAAATCAACGGAAGTGAAGCGATGGAAATTATTAAAAAGTATGTGAGATAAAAAAATATAAATAAAATTAAATTATTTTAATAAATATGGGAATAGAATATCTTACGGGAAATCATCCTGGGAAAAATTTTTGTAATAGAAAAGATTTAATAGTTACTTATTGTGCATTTCGTGAAGAGGGTTTATGTGTGAGAGAGATGTGATTACAAACCTGAATTATCTCCCTCGCAGATTTCGGATGAATTTGGACAATTGGTTCTTAAGTTTGAGCGAAAATACTAAAAATCTAAATTCTTTTTATCCCGCCTTCAATCCCCCACCACCTGCCATTAAAAACCATTTGATAATCTAAAGAGGATGTAATATTTTGATTTTTTTAACAAAATAAATTTTCTAAATAAATTTATAAATTGCCTTACTTTTTGTAAATCATGGAAAAACTTGACTTGGCTGAATTGAACAAGAATAGGATTTTGATTTCCGATGTTTTTGAGAAGAATATTAAGAATGTTGAAGTAGCCGGTTGGGTTCATAATACGAGGGATTTGAGCAAGGTAAAATTCATTATTCTTAGAGATTTCTCGGGAATGATTCAAGTTACAGGAATAAAAGGGAAGACGCCTGAAAAAATTTTTAAAGACATGGAAAAAATTCCACGAGAGAGTGTTATTTATGTCAAGGGAAAAATTGTTGATTCAAAACAAGCACCAAACGGCAAAGAGATTAATCCTGATGAATTAATTGTAATGAACAAGTCGGAAGAATTGCCGATTGACATTCCTCTTAATATAAAAGATGAATCAACTACAGAACTGCCGAAGAGACTGGACTGGAGAAGTTTGAGTTTACGGACTAGGAAAAGCCAGATAATTTTTAGAGTGCAGGCGAAAATAGTTGAAGGCATGCAGGAATATTTGAGAGGGAACGGGTTTATTCAAGTTTTTACGCCGTGCATTATGGGTGTGCCGTCTGAATCTGGGAGCGAAGTTTTTGAAATAAAATATTATAACGGAAAAGCATTTTTAAGACAGGACCCACAGTTACACAGGCAATTGACTGTTCTTGGCGGTTTTGAAAAAATTTACGATATCGGACCTGTTTGGAGGGCGGAGAAATCTCACACAATTAAACATCTAACGGAACATAGAGTTTGCGCTGTTGAGAAGGCATTTATAGACAATGAGCATGACATTATGAAGTTAGAAGAGCAGGTTATCATATCGGCGCTTAAGAAAGTTAATGAAGATTGCAACAAAGAACTTGAAGAATTGGGCATTAAGTTGAAAATTCCAAGTGCTCCTTTCCCAGAAATAAATTTCCCTGAAGTTTATTCTATTTTGGAAAAGATGGGAAAGAAAATATCTAAGGGAGAGGATTTGGATGCTGAAGGAGAAAAATTATTATGGGAATATGTGCAGAAAAAATATCAGGGAGTTGATTTTTATTTCCTAAACAAATTTCCGCACAAAATAAAACCCTTTTATGTAAAAGGCGAGAAGAATTCAGATTATGCAAGAAGCACGGATCTTTATTTTAGAGGAATGGAAATGTCTTCTGGAGGACAAAGGGAAGAAAATTACGAAACTCTTATGGAGAATATTAAAAATCGGAAATTAAATCCAAAGTCAGTTGAATGGTTTACAAAATTCTTTAAATATGGCGCGCCGACTCACGGAGGATTTGCAATTGGTATAGAAAGGATTACAATGATTTTACTTGGTTTGTCAAACGTGAGGGAAGCTGTTTTATTTCCAAGAGACCCTGAAAGGATTGTGCCGTAAGTTTTTAATATTGTTTTTCTATATGTTGTTATGAGAATACTTGCAATTGGAGATTATGCTGGGAAACTTCCTGGAAAATTTAAAAATATAGTTAAAAAAGAAAAAATAGATTTGGTTCTTTCTAATGGGGATTATTGTCCTTTTTCGTTAAGAAAGTTGTATTTCAAACATGTTTATCATAAAAAAAATGTTGAATTGTTGGATGTTATTGGAAAAAAGAGGTATAAGAAATTTATGTTAGAAGACCAGAGAAAAGGAGAAGAAGTTATAAAAAAATTAAATAAATTTCCTGTTCCTGTTTTTAGTGTTCTTGGTAATAGTGATCACCCCCATGATGATGTAATGGATGAAAAAACCAAAATTGAAAAATGGAAAAATCATTTGCATAAATACATTGACAGAATTTCCCAGAAATATAAAAATTTTAAGAGAATTGATTACACCTACGCAAAGTTCAGCGATTTTATTTTTATAGGTGCGAGAGGGGGAGTTATCCCGGGGGAGTCAAGAGTAAAGCGTACAAAAAACACAAAAAAATTCTTGAAAAATTATTTAAAAAATTCAGAAAAGAGAACAAGGAAAGGCGGGTTATTTTTGTTTCTCACAATGTTCCTTACAACACAAAACTTGATATCATAAAAGGAAAGGAAGCACATGAAAAAGCCAGAGGAAAGCATTATGGCTCAAAACTTATCAGAAGAGTTATTGACAAATATCATCCTGTTTTGCATATTGCAGGACATATTGATGAAGGAAGAGGAAAACAGAAACTCGGGAGAACTCTTGCTATAAATTGTGGGCCTGCCGAAAAAGGTTATGGAGTTATCATTGATCTAAATGAGAAGGGGAAAATAAAAGATAAATTTATTAAATGAAAAATAATTAACAAAATTTATCCGGCACAAAGATATAATTCTGCGCGGATTTTTTCATTTCCTTTTCCCAATGTTTAACATTTTTTATTATTCCTTCATCTCTGTAAGCTAAATCAATAACTATATCAAAAAAAATACGGGTTTTGCCACTTTCATGAAATTTACCTTCTTGAATATAGCCTTCAAGAAAATTTTTATCATAAGTCATATATTTTGGTCTTACACCCAGGGCGATATTTGTCCCACCGTGCCCTGCGATAATTTCTTGAAATTCTGAAACATCCGGGTCGTCAAGAGAATGATTTAGATTAATAACTAAGGGATATTTGAATTTTTGAGGCACAAATCCATCAGATAACTTTCTGATATTTTCGTTGAATTTAAGATTTAATTTAG
>JBBSYQ010000030.1:0-10320 GCA_038045145.1 Nanobdellota archaeon | reverse complement strand
GTTCAATTTCCAAAATTCTCGTAGTTTTTGTAATTCGCATTTAATAATTCTTTAAGAATTCTTTTTAAATTTAATCATATCCACTGCTCTGTTAAAAAAGTCAGAATATAATAATTTTTGTAAAACTATTTTAGGGGTTGATAAATAATTTCTTAAAAGAAACTTAAGAAACTTTTGAAAATTTTTATAGTTTAATTCTTAGTGGATTTAACCCCAAACATAAGGTATCATATCTAAAGGATACTCTGGAAAGATTAATCGATTAATATTATTCAAATTGGGAAAAAAGCCAGGCGTTACTTGATAAACTGTTCTGGTAATTCTCTTCCTGTTAGAATCTGGTAAGTCACCAACGTCGCAAGGCTCTATTTTTAATGTCGTTAGAGTAATATCCGACTTATTATATACCCTTCTTTTAACAATTATCTCCTGTTCCCTAACAAGCCGCCCAACCTTTAACTGACTTGAATGAATTACTATCCTCGTTAAATCCATAAAAAAGATTAACAAAAATCCTTTTTAAAGATTATTATACTGAATCATATCCATCTCTTCTTGAAAATTCCCTATTTCGATATCTTGGAGAAATTGGAATTTTTCATTACAACCACCCTTTGCGAAAAATTCCCTTGTCTCTTATTTCAAAACTTATTTCTTTTTCAGGCAAGCTTCTGTGCTTCACAAGAATTGCTTTTCTTCTCCCTCTTTCATTTCTTAATTCAATAATGCACTTGCTCCAATATTTTAGTAAATCTCCGCCGACAAGATGAATCTCTTTCTCAATTCCATTTTTTAAATCTTCTTCAGAAAGAAAATTGCTGTAAACCTGATTTGTAACTATTATGGGAATTTTCTGCTTTCTCGAAATTTCCGCGAGAATTCTCATCTGCCACGCAACCAGATTATTCAACCCTTTGACTTTGTCATCATTTCCGGAAATTTCTCCTAAAGCAATTCTGTAAAGAGTCGCCATGCCATCAATAACAATCAAACTAATATTCTCTTTTTTTATCCGGTTTAAAAGATTTGAAAAAAGTTTCTTCTGCTCGTCAAAACTCGTCGGCTCTGAAATAAAAATATTCTTCAAAACATCTTCGTAACCATCGCCAACAACCTGCCTCACTCTGTCAACGCTGAAACCTCCCTCGCTGTCGACGAAAATAACCTTGTTTCCTTTTTTCGCCTGGCTGCACGCAACGAGAATTGAAAAATTCGTCTTTCCGCTTCCCGCCGGTCCGGCAATCATTGTTATAACATCACTTTCATATCCCCCAAAGAGCCACTTGTTCAAGTCAAAACTTCCCGTGGAAATCTTTTCTGTTTTCAGTTTCTTCTGTCTTGGTTCAGCCATAAAAAATAAAACACGGAGAAGTTAATAAGAATTGTTGTTGAATCACATTCAATTCATTTCGGTTTTCTTGGCCCATTAACCCCGACAATACTGCAACGAACCCACTCAACAGAAGCATTCTTGAAAAGCCTTTCAAATTCCTCCTTATCAAAAACAAGAAGATAATCATCTCCGCCAAAAGTTTTCATTTCAGAGGCTCTTATCTTTTCAGCAACTAAATCAGAAAGTTCCATTGTGCGATCAAGATTTGAAAATCCCTGTCCGTAATCAACAAGCAATAATACTTTGTCCGCATAGGGAGAAATATTTTTTAGTCTTTGATAAACACCTCTTTCCGACATGTTTTCATAATTTTGAATAAGCAATCTTGCCCAAGAATTTTTATTTCCCTCGCCCAATTCTTTCAATCTCTTTTCAAGATTTTTTAAGAGATTGGTTTTCCCGCCCCAGTAACCTCCTCTTACAGAATCAGTCATCTCGGCAATTCTTTTGAGATTTCCAAGTTTTTCATCAGAAGGATTTTCGAGATAATCTGTGAGATTTTTATAAAAATTATCTAAATATTCTCCCCTTTCTTGGTCTCGGGCAATATCTGAAAGAGCGTCTGACATTCAACGAAATAATAATGGAAGTATAAAAAGATTATTGTAATCAAAAATAAAAATTGTTATAATTTTAAATATCCAAATCTTTTAAAATACTGCTCTCAATAAAAAATAATGGAAGGGATATTAGATAAAGTTCTCTCAAGAAAACCTCCAAAGATACTTTCAAAGGCGGAAAATTACGCTCTTTATGAAGCAGGCTTGTTTGGAAACAAAGCATTGACATGGAACTCTTATGAAGAAATCCTGAAAAGCGGCTGGCACGGAGGAATATGCATGCGTTCAAAAAAAGGCGTTGCAAGAAAAGAGGTAAGATATAATATTCCCTTGGAAGATGTTCCAAAACACATTGAACAATTTAATAAAATTGGAATTTCAGAAGAGATGATTTCTTTCAACCAAAGCATGCCCGACGAGCATTTGATTTTGCAGGGAGAAGTGATGAAATATGAAATGGAATTTTATCTGGCTTATACGACAATTAAAGAGCCGATGAACAAAGCGTTAGCCGCAGAAACAAGATATGCAGAAGGATTTTTGGCAAAAAAATTAATTACTGAAAATGTTACGCAGGAAAGTCTTTATGAATTTCAAAAACTGTTCGGATTGTTTCCGACAAGCGTCGTTGAATTCAGCGCCTATGCAATTCCCGTCGGAACTCTAGCGCATTTAAACAGAAACACTGTTTTCTGGGAAGTGAGAAATTACTGATAATTTTTTCTTGCTCCCTTTTGCTTGAATTTTCTTCCTTTCCTTAAATCTCCAAAACCCATCATATGAAGATATTTTGTAATAGTATCGTCATAAAATCCTATTTCTTCAACAACTTTTCTGACATTCCGATAATGAAGATAAGCAGAAACAATTCTAATAACATCATCTACGGGAAGAAGGGGTTTGCCAAATCCTCTCGCGGAACTATAATGATTCGCAACAATATGACCCGCGATTGATTCTAAATTCATTTTACTTCATCTTCTCCAATTTTTATTTAAGATTGTTGCAATTAGCAAATCAACCAAGCCAAAAAGCATTGACTAATCTTTCCAAAAATCCTCTCTTTTTCTCAACCTTTGGCTTTTCAATTAAACTTAAATAATCACTAACAATCTTCAAATCTCCAAGGTTTCCAGAAATTGAAATCTGATATCTTCCATCTAACTTAAAAGGGTTATAATCAAATCTTAATGTTTCAGTGCCACGAATTACTTTTTTAACTTCTTCATAATTTTCTTCCGGAACAAAAAATCTCATTTCATTAGCCATTTTACTTCATCTTCTTGAAGTCATCTTCAATTTTGTCCAGCTCTTTTGTTATTCCCTTTATTGCATCGTCAATCGCTTTCTTCGCGCTCTTTCCCTTTGTTTGAACTTTCAAAACAGGATTTCTCGTGGGATGCTCTCTCCTCCACGCGGCAAAGCTGACATCAGAATCCTTGTTAAGATAAACTCTTAAAATTTCCGCAATTGTCAAATCATTAATCTCGGCTTCAATTTCATTTTTTGAACTTTTCAAAATATGGACTTCCATTGTCATTGTAAATTTTGCGAAAACTTTTAGTTTTCAGTTTATAAGAAAATCAAAATTTTGTTTATAAATCTTGCCATTCAAACAACACATTCCGTAAAGTCTAAACTGTCCGATTAGTGTCCGAAAAGTAGACCTATTTTTTAAGCCATTTTTCAGGAAAACCCATCATTAAAACTCTTAAAGAATAATTTGTTAAATCTCTTGCCTTTGCCCATGACAATTTGTATTTCTTCTTAATTTTCTTCGTCAAATTACTAATTTCATCATCTATGTTTGCCGTTATCTTTTTCTGCAAAGTTAATCTTTTTGATTTCATTTTCTATTCTTAATCATTCTGTAAATATAAATTACAATAAAAAAAGAAATTGCTATAAATCCTAACAAATTCAAAACAGCATTTTCAACATTAAAAATTCTAAGCGAAAAAACAAGAAGCACTATAAGAATTAATCCAAGACTTATCAATTCAAGTTTCTTTTTCATAATAATCCCTCATAGCATTCTTTTGTAAATCTTCTTATAATCTTTTTCACAAACAAATCCTGCAATCCTTTTATTTTCCCCTTTCCCTGAAATGACAAAGGTGAAAAAGTCCTTGTCTTTGTCTATATGCTTCCCGCAAGAAAGACATTCTGTTGCGTTTAAGTTATGTTTGGTTTCCATCCTTTTATTATTGACCATTACAATTTAAAGTTTTATGACTACTGGTAAGTAAAGTTTACAGATATATTTTTTCAATTTTAGAATTACGAACTTTGTTAATATCAATACTTCCTGATTTAGTTTTAATTTGATTTATATCCTCTTTATTTAATTTCCAAATTTCTTTTATCCAATAGTATTTATCTAATACGACAAGTAAGAGATAATCAAATTTATGTACGTTTAGATTTTTAAGGGAATATGTTGAACGTTTTTTATTAAAGTCATGTTCTTGTAATGTTTTTATCTCATATTTCTTCCCCATTATTTTATCTTCTGCATCATATCCTACCTCATTATTTCTTTTATTTAATTCTAAAGTTAAAATTTTACTTGAGAAATATTCTCCTAACTCTCCAACAAACTTATTAGAATTTATATAATTGTTCTTAAATAAAAACTCTCGTATTTTTCCTAATGATTCAAGTTTTTCCTTTAATTCTAAATTTTCAAAAGATTTCATCTCCCCTCACACCACCCACAACTATCTTTTGGGCAATCAGAGTTTAATAATTTAATTGCACTCTTGAATATGTTTTCGGCGTTCTTTGGATTTGTTTTCATCTTTACCAACTCTGTATTAAAAACAACTTCCCCCGTTTCTAAAACTTCTTTGGGCATGTAGAAAAGCAAGAATCCGTAGTCTTCTGTTTCATAATTATTTTTTCTTAAAAGAAAATTATAAGTATCTAATTAATTCTGAGAAATTTTGTGAGTATCTTCTTTTAATGGAAATCCCCTTCAAAAATCAAACCAGCCGCGCGACTTTTTTTCCTTTGTATTAACAGGGCTTGTTTCTTCTTCAGAATTCTCTGGCAAGTCACCATTTACTTCCTTAAGGTTGGAAATTCTAAGTTCTTTATCTCCTAAATCTATTTCACTTCCAAAACTGCTGACCCTCTCCTCCTTTCCGTTATCCCTCATTACTTTTACTCCAAGTGCATTCTCAATTTTCCTTATTACGCCCTCTTTTCCGCTGGGAATCTGTCCATTTTCAATCATATCCAAGACCGCCACCGACTCTCTAATTTCCTTCGAAAGCCGTTCTTGTGTTATATGCTTCATCTTCCTCGCCCGCTTAAGAACCCAATGGAAATTGTCTATTAATTCTTTTTTAATCTCGGTGTTCTCCCTGAAATTCGCGTTGAAGTTCCTTTCAATAAGCGTCTTTAATGAGACATCTTCTTTGGAAATTCCCCTAATACCTAACTTGCTTGGTTCAACTTCGGAAATTCTTGAAGTCCTCCCCTTGAAGGAATTTTCTTCTGGTTTTGAATCGGAAAATTTTCTGATAATCGGGGCATTTTCAATTATAGAGCATTTCCTGCAAACCTTGCTGATTCCATCGGGAAGAATAATATCAAACAACTGCGCTCTCGTATCCTCAATGCCGCACTTAAAGCAATGTTCCATAAAAAATCAAGAAAGCGTGGGTTTTTTAATATTTGTATTCGGGAGAATAATTCAGTTTAGATGCTTTTTAATCTCTTCAGGGGTATGAAAGCCCTCCAAAACAACTTCCTCGTCGATGATTATTGAAGGATAATAAGTTACGTTGTAAATTTTCATTTGAAGTTCAACTGCTTTCAGCCCCAAATCTCCTGCAATTGGAATCAGGATAATTTCATTCCCCATCTCTTTTTTAAGTTCTTCAAGCGTCTTGGAAATCGCTTCCTGCTCCGCTTTTTTCTGGTCGTTCGGATATTGGGTGTAAGCATAAACAACATTGTGAAAATCGCCGCATTTTTCCCTCAATAAAATGCTATTCAACCACAATTCAGTATCCAAAAGAACATATTTCTTTTTCTCCAGAATCAAATCATCTGAAAGCTGATTCAAATCTTCGTACCTCTGAATAATCAGCCCCTCGGAATAAATCCCGTCTGCAAAATCAAGATTCTGCTTCTTCGCCTCCTCGCAATTTGCAGAATCCATAATCTGGAAATAATAATTTTGAAGTTTCAAGTCCATACTTCCTATTTCAAATTTTTTGTAATCTTCCACAACTTTCCCGGTTCGCCACGATTCAATGAAAAACCCTGCAAAAATTCCGATTGAAAGTATCAAAACCGTCAGGATTAACGCTTCAAAAAAAACAAAGTGTTTCATTTCGTTATTTTGTAAACCATCTCACATCTCTGCGGATTATTTTATATATCGAAGACAGCAACGGCACGAGATAAAGCGGCCGGTATACAAGGGCATAAATAAGTATGTTTAAAATACCTTTGTTTCCCGAATCTTTTAAAGCATTTGAATAATACACAAACGAAAAAAGCAGGAACAAAATTCCGAGAATCAGCAGCAGCGTTACAGGAATGTAAAACTCCAAGTACTTGAAAGGATTATAACCCTGAAAGAAAAACGGAATTGAAAAGAAATAAAGGCTTGCTTTCTTGAAAACAAAACGCGAAAAAAGCAAAAAACCGACGAGGGCAAGGAAAAAAGCAAGTGAAACATATGGAATTACAAAATAACCGAAAGAATTTCTTGAACTGAAAAAGAATTTTCTGTATTTGTATATTGTCTGCAACCCCCCAAGATTCCACCTTATTCTTTGATTCAGCCACTGCTTGAATTTCATCGGAACTTTCGTGTAAACAACAGAACTGTAAGACATTCGCGTTTTGTATCCTTCGCTTAAAATATGCCATGTTACCTCAATGTCTTCGGTTACATTCTTAATATCAAATCCGCCGACTTTTTTCAGAATTGACGCCCGATAAACGCTCAAAGGTCCGTTCGTAACATAAACGGAATCCACATAATCCAAAATTTTCCTGCTCCATGCAATAACTCTGTAATCAATGTCCTGGAATTTTCCAAGAAAACCTTCCTTATTTTTAACCAAAACTCTTGAAGTAACCGCACCGACTTTTTCATCTTCAAAATATCCTACCATTTTCTTTAAGCTGTCCTTGTCGGGATAAGAATCAGCGTCGGCAACTGCAATTAATTCCCCCTTGGCAATTTTTATCGCCTGATTTAAAGAATCCGCCTTTCCAGAATTTTTTTTGTCAATAATTCTCACAATGCCGTATTTTTTTTCAAGTTTTCTCGCGATTTTCAAAGTATCGTCTGTGCTTCCGTCATTTATTATGATTATTTCCATCTTCCTTTTAGGGTAGTCAATTGAGACAAAAGAATTCACAGTGTCCTCAATGCCGTCCTCCTCGTTATAAGCCGGAATCAGCACAGAGACAAACGGAAAATTTTTTGTTTTCGCGTAATCAAAAAGCGTTTCCCTGTTTCTTGCGTAAATTAAAAGAAAAAACATTAAAAAATAAATCCCGAAAAAAAACATCGCAATGTAAACAAAAGTCATAACTTCAGGCATTTTATTCTCCGGATTTTAATTCCCGAAAGGGCTTTCCTTCCTGCACATTGAAATAATCATAAAACTCGTCGCTCAAGCTCAATTCATATGTATGCCCTGTTTTTTTCTTTTTTATCAAGCCTAAATCAGAAAATTTTTTTATATGCTCGTATGCTTTGTTGCTTCTTATTTTTATCAAAATGCTTTGCTTCATCGGCTGTTTGTATGCTATGATTGCGAGAGTTTCCTGCTCAGACTTCGAAAATTCGCTGCTTCCCGTCGCAAGCCGGTTTATAATCCCTGAATATTCTTTTCTGACATCCATTTTCCACATATTGCTTTTTTCAATAATTTCTATGGCAGAATCGTCCTTGTTGTATTTTTCCTGCAATTTCTCAATCAACTCGCGTATTATTATCGGATTCAAATCACTCAAGGAAATAAGTTCCTGAATGGAAAGAAATCTTCCTGAAATAAAAAAGACAGCTTCAAGTTTTCTGAAATTTTCTTTTTCCTGAGCTTCGTCAATTTCCTCGGCGGTTTTGCTTGAAATATCCATGACTTAGAGAAATCGGCAGGATTTAAAAAATATTGTTAAGCAGAACTAATACCACAATTATCATAAAGATAGGAAGCATCTATCGGAGAAATTGGAGAATCCTCAAGTGGAGGAGTTGATAAAATAGCATCAATACGGCCACCAAATAAACTAAGATACCAAGTTACTCTTTCTTTATCACTCCTGAGAGCTACTACAAGCACATTTTCAAGATAACCTGCCATATCTAAAGTTCTCGGATCATTATCACCAGCATCATAAATTTCAGCTCTTCTACCATCTTTACATTCTATTCCTGCGATCATTTTTCCTCTCGGTTCCGGCATTTCATCGCCAACTTTTAATTCACCTGCTGCAGAATAAATCGGATTCAGAACCATTGCTCCTGCTGTTCCTAAAAGCACTAATTTTGAAACTAAACCTTTTCTCATAAAATCAGCACAAAACTTTGGTTTTTAAACTTTTTCAAATCCTAAACCTCAACATCGCCCCAATTCCAGAGAGATTTAAAAATTGCTCTCCCTCGCTTGTATCAGTGGAAACAATTTCAACGCTCGCGGAAATATTTTCAGCCATTGTCTTAAATTCTTTTGAAATTTTCTTGTCAACATTCTCCGACAAAATCAATTTCTCAACCGCTCCATATTCCATTGCCTTCCTTGTTTCTTTCTCCCCGTAAGTAGCCATATCAGGATTGCTCCCAAGAGTTTCAAAAAATTTCTCAAGAAGTTTTTTCTCTTTAGTTATTTCCTGCTGCGACAAGATATCCCGCGATTTCACAACCAGTTCATTCAACCCGGATTCATTAGAATCTCCAACATCAATTCTCCCGATAACCTTTTCCCTTAATTTCGTCGTTAGATAATCTCCTTCGACAAACTCGTCTTTCGTCGGAATAGGTCCGCCGATAAGAATTCCCTTAAGTTTCGGCATTTCAAAAAAAATCTTTTTCATTTCCTCTGCAATTCTTTTGTAAAATTCTTTAGTCAATCCTTCCGTTACTCTGTGAAATCTCTGCGATGAATTATGAACCAAAACTCCTTCTGCAAAAAAGTTTCCTTCCTCGGTTTCAATATCAATCATCTTTATTGATTTATTATGTTTTTTTATTTCATCTATCTCAAGAGTTATTGTTTCATTTTTAGAATTAGAACTAATTAACATATCTCCTTTTTTCAAATCTTTTGCTAAAACTTCATTAATTTCCCACTCTTTATCTCGGACATATTTAAAAAAAGTATGGTCTTCAGAAGCCAAGATATTCCAACAATCACTGATTACAATTTCCAAATATTTATCTTTAACAACATCCCATTTATTTTCCACTTTAGTGAAAACAATTTTGTCATTTTTAATATCAAATGCTTCTATTTTATCTCCAATTTTTATTTCGGATAAATATTTATTTCCTAATGAACCTTTTTCTAAGTCTTTTTTATTCAAATAAACATTCATTTCAATGCTTAAACATTGTCCTCCAGCTCTTACCTTTGAAGGAATTCCCGATGTCATTTTCTGCAAAACCTCAATTCTTTTTCCCTCAAGCAATCCTATCGTCGCCTCTTTTCTGTCCATGACAAGAAGTCCGAAAACTTCCGTAACTTCAAGCATGTCCTTCAATGGTTGAAGAACAAACTCCTTGTCGCATCTGTAAAGTCTCATCTTCAGCGGCATAATAGGTTCAATGCTCCACAACTGCAAATCGCTTTGTCCTTCAACATGACTTATGTTACCGCAAAAAATTGCCAAACCATTGGCAGGAGTTCTCTTGAAATCTTTCAGATGCCTCACAATTTTCTCCAAAGCCTCGGAAACATTTTTTCTCGTCGACGTTGATTTAATGTTCTTGGCGGTTGATTTCTCCGCTTCCAACTGCCTCTGGACAGAATTAACATCATAATCTGCAGGAATGTAAACGCTAATCAACTCTGTATGTCTTCCCTTATATTTGTCAAGCAGTTCCAATATTTCCTCAATTTCTGTTTTTGTGATAGGCATGAATAATGAACAAAAGAAATATTTATAAAGTTAAGTCAAGAAAGATTTTTATGGAAAAAACAGATGAAAAATCTCCTTTAAGTACAGTTAAAAAAAGTGCAATTTTAAATGGAATACTTGATGGAATAGTAACTTTTGATCCCCGTAGATTATCCCCATCTGGAAATGAAAGGTTCGAGGGTAGAGTAGATAAAAATTCCGTGAAGTATAATCAATTTGATTATATGGTTGGATATGGTATTGGACTTGTAGGAACAT
>JBBSYQ010000029.1:0-6854 GCA_038045145.1 Nanobdellota archaeon | reverse complement strand
AAAGAGGGGGCTTTTCTCCCTTTCGTTTCTTTTTATTCTGACATTAATTTCTTATTTTTTGCCTGCAATTTTCAGCATAGCCAATTTAAGAAAATTATCTTTTATTTATTTGACCAAGCCGTTTTTTTCCATTATAGGGCTGTTTAATCTCCGTCTTCTTTACACTTCTGCACCTGTAATAAATATTTTTACAAATTCTTACTATATCTCAGGAAAAATTATCGTCGAGAATTTTTCTCCATTAGTTTTAACCCTATTTCTTGCAGCAGCGATTCCCCTAACATTCCTTATCCTTGCTTGTTATTTCTTTTCAAAGCAGGACATAATGTAAACGGAATTTAATTCAGAAGAGGAAACATATTTCACAAGGTATTTATAATAATCCTGTTGTTTTGTTTTATGGAACAAAAAGATTTGCATGTCGCGATAATTCCAGACGGAAATCGCAGATGGGCTAGAGAGAAGGGATTGGGCTTAACTGCAGGACACGAAAAATCGTCTGAATATGAAAATGTAATTTCCCTTCTTGGCGAATCAAAAAAACTGGGGATAAAATACCTCTCTTTGTGGGGGTTCTCGACGGAGAACTGGAAAAGGGACAACTTGGAGATTAAAACAATTTTTAACTTGATGATAAAGCTAATCAGGAAATTGAGAAAAATTGCCGGGGAAAATAAAGTGAGATTCAAACATTTGGGAAGAAAAGACAGGCTTCCAAGAAAATTAATTGATGAGATGGAGAAATTTGAAAAAGAAACTGAAAAATACGACGGCATAAATTTTCAGGTTTGCCTCGACTATGGGGGAAGGGACGAAATAATAAGAGCGGTGAACAAAATACTTAAGGAAGGAAAAAACGAAACCGATGAGAAAACATTTTCCAGTCATCTTGATACTGCAGGAATTCCTGAACCCGATTTGATAATCAGAACTTCAGGGGAAAAAAGAACGAGTGGTTTCATGCCGTTCCAGTCAGCTTATGCCGAATTCTGCTTTGTGAAAAAATATTTTCCCGATTTTAACAAAAACGATTTAAGAAGAGCAACCCAAGGATTTATGAAAAGGAATCGGAGATTTGGAAAGTAAAAATGAAAGGCGGTAAGCAGAAGATTAATTTTAAAGACGGAAAATTTAGTTTATTTAAAACAAGTAAATAATTATCGTCGGCAAAAGTAAACAACTCATCATTTGTGTTCTTCTAACACCGAGGGAAATGCAATAAACTCCCGTGAATGTTGAAACCGCCAAAACAATCAAGCCAAAAAATCCTGAAGCAAAGAAAACAACAAATGTAATTATAAACAAAACTGCAACGGATAATTTTGTATAATTTATTTTTTCCAAAAGAATGAGAAAATTCCGCGCGAGGATTCTTGAAACTAAAAAAGATGTTATTCCAGAAATAAGAATTATAATTATTATTAAAATAAAAATATTCTTATCTGGCGCGCCGATAAGTTCCATAACAGACGCTGCACTTCCAGTTCGCGTTTTGGAAAGAAGAAACAGGGCAAGAAAAGAAAAAGACATGGCAAGAGTATTGATAATTCCGAGCATGAACAAAAATCCCTCTTTGTCTGATTTGGAAATTTGATTTCCAATGACAGCAATTTGTCCGCTGCTTAAAGCAGGCAAAAATATGCTTAGCGGAGAAACCAACGAGGAGGTTAAAAGTATCTTAAGTTTTTTTATTTTTACAACACTCTTCGTATCCTGTTTTTCAATTTTTGTTTTTGATTTTATGCTCAAAATCAAACTTGATGCACCGAATAAACCGCTTAACATCGGAAGCAAAGGTTCTTTAAATTCAATGTTGAGAACAATCAACCCGAGAATTCCTGAAAGTGCAAAAGCAACTAATGCGTTAAATTTCTTTTTTTCCATAAGGACAAGACTAAGCGAAATTAAAATTAGAACAAAGGGAATTAATTTGATTATTATTCCGTTAATCTTTAATGCGATTAAAGAAAGAGGAATTATTGATAATACAAAGATAAAAACTCCGTAGAGACATCCAAGAGAAGTCAGGCAAATTGCCTGAAAGCCCAAACCTTTTTTTAACATTTCATGCCCAGGCATAACTGAAAGTTCTGTTCCGTCTTCAGGGGCGCCGAGAAAAATACTTGGGATGAAATCAACAAATACGTGAATGATTGACATGGAAACAATAAACACAACGAGGTAAACGGGATTTATTCCAGAGAACAGCGACGCTGAAAGTGAAACCAAAACCGCACCGACGAGATTTATGTGAATTCCCGGAGTCAAGCCTGTAAAGATTCCCGCCGCCATGCCGAGAATGAGAGAGACAATTATCTGAATTAGCATAGAAGAGAAAAGATTTAATAATTAAAAGAATTATTGTGATAAATTAAATGTTTGGGGGAATTTACTATAATTTCATAACGAAACATCAGGCATTAGGAAAAACCCCAAGCGAATTAGCAACCGACATTAAACTTAAAGAGAATAAAGGGTTAGAATTGATTAATTTGAGCGTCTCTTAAGAAGTTTTATTGGTATAACTTTACATTTCATTTTCCCTTTTTTATCTTTTGTACAATAAATTGGTTTTCCTTTACTAAGTCCCACAAATTCTCTGTCACTTATCTGTTTTAATTGACCTTCACTAATGTTAGAATTATGGTTAAAATCATATTTTCCTCTTTTATATTGTACTCCTAAATTCACCTTCAAAATTTTCAAAGCATCGATTAAACCCACACTTTGCGATAGATTCTTGAGATTATAAATTTATTTATCTAAATTTGCATATCTTAACAAATTAGGACATAACATATCAGCACAAGTCCCTCTAACATGCTAGAGAAATTCTCCCAAACTTTTATAAACTATTTTTTCTTAATTAAAAAATGAGAAGAGGTGTTTTATCAATCTCCCTACTTTTATTTGCATTTTTGATTTTAAGTTTTAGTGCAGGTATTTATGCACAGAATGAGACAGCCGACGATGTAAATGATAATTTGCAAAATGCCGATGATAGTTCTGTGAATAATGCTGACGACGGAAGTGTGAATGACATTGATGAAGGCGCAGTTTCTGACGAGGAAGTTAATGCTGTAGAATTTGAATTTGAGGAAGGTGTTGAATTGCAGGCAGATGAAGGCATTACTCCTGATAGTGCTTTGTATTTTGTCGACGAATTTTTAGATGGTTTTGGAAGTGAATTGGAAGTCCGCGAGGAGAAAGTTGCTGAAATCAGAGCTATGGTTCAGGAAGGCAAGATAGAAGAAGCAAAAGTCGCACTTCAAAATTATGTTGGACATGCAGAAGAACTTGAGCGAGAGATTTCGCCAGAGCAAATAGAAGATGCACAAAGAAGCGCATCGGAAATTTACAATGCAATTGTTGAGATTGAAGATGATATTCCTGAAGAAGATAGGGAAGAGTTTTTGGACATTCTTAATAGCGAAGAGAGGATTGTAATTTCTGCGGAAATAGCGGGAAAAATAAAAGAACTTTGCGAGACGCTTTCTGGATTGGATCCATTGGAATATTCAAGAATTTGCAGGACAGATGATAGTGCTCCGAGATGGATGCAGGAACTTGATGATGATTTAACAGAAGGGCAAATACAAGAAGCGAAATTATTTGGAGATATTATGTCTGAGTGCTTTAGGACAAGCGGGCAGCAGTGCAGATGCGAGGAAATTCCGTTTCAGGATTTTGCAGAAATGTGTGCGATTGCAGCACCTTTAGCAACTGCATGCGATGTTAACGGAGATGAAGATGCGTGCGAAGAATTAAACAATTTGGAAATGCCGGAACTTCCAGAACATCTTCAGGATGTTTTTGATTCATTGGAAAGAGATGTTATGGGTGCGCAGTTTGAAATGCACATGCCTCGTGAGTGTGTGGAGGCAGGAGTTACAAGTGAGAGAGAGTGCATGAAAGTTATGGTTCAAATTCATGCTCCTGAAGAATGCAGAGACGCAATTTTAGAAGCAAATGTTCAAAACGAGAGAGAGGCAAGGGAAATTTGCGAGGAGATAATGTTTGAACTTAATGCACCGGAGGAATGCGTGCAAGCGGGTTTGAGAGACCCAAAAGAATGCGGGAAGCTAATGTTTCGGACTCATGCTCCACAGGAATGTGTTGATGCAGGGCTTACAGGGGAACAGAGAAGTGACGAAAAGAAATGCAGGGAGATAATGGAGAGTTTAGGTGGTGGAGAGAGAAGAGGGGGATTTGGGGGAAATTGTAGGGCAATAGAAAATCAACAGGAAAGATTAGCGTGTTATGACTCTGCTGCACAAGGTGCTTTTGAAGATTTTGAGCAAAGAGGACCTCCTCAAGGATGGCCAGAGCCGTGTGAAAGAGCACAGGCATTTACGAGAGATTCTTGTGAACAAATTATGAGAGCACAAGGAGAGGGTTCTGGTGAATTTGGGGAACACTTTAGAGAACCACAGCAAGAATTTGGCGGAGAATTTACACAACCACCACAAGAGTTCCAACAACCTGAGGAATTTAATGAACCAGTTCAGCAACAACCTCCTCAAGAGTTTGTTGAACCTGCACCTGAGCCAGTACCAGAACCTGCACCTGAACCAACTCCTGAAGTGACGGGGGGCGTGATATTCAATGATGATTTTTCCAATTATTTTTTCAGATAATCTTTTTTAATTTGATTTGCTTGCATTCTGCTCGCTTAACTCTCGTCCTGACTTTATTATAGATAAAATAAAATTTGTTAAAGTCAAAACGCTCGGTTCAAGTTGGTCTACGACAACTACGGAAACAACGGACATTTAGACGGCTCTCATCCAGAGGGATATTTAAGTATATTAATAATAAATTTCCGTTTAGTTATTTTTTATTTATATTTTTCATCAACCTGCGAGGAACGAGCAGACAATTATATTAAAATTTTAAACAAGTTTGTTCAACAAAAAGTTTAATAATTAATTTCTTTTTGTATTAATATGGATTTAGATAAAAGATTAGAACTGATAAAAAGAAATACTGCAGAGATAATTGGTGAGGAAGAGATAGTTGAATTGTTGAAAAAAAAGAAAAAACCTGTTGCATACTGCGGTTATGAACCCTCGGGAAGCGTGCATCTCGGGCATTTGATAACTCTTTTGAAGCTGATGGATTTTGAGAAAGCTGGTTTTGAAGTCAAGGTTCTTCTTGCAGATGTTCATGCAATGCTCAATAGGAAAGGAGATGAAAAACAAATCAAGAAAGAATCTGAATTGTGGAAAAAAATAATCAAGGCTCTTGGTTTGAAAGCAGAGGTTGTTCTTGGAAGCGGTTTTGAATTCAAGAAAGACTATCAGCTTGACGTTATGAAACTTGCACAGCATTCCACAATTAAAAGAGGGTTGAGGAGTATGCAAGAAGTTGCCAGAGACATAGAGAATGCAACAATCTCGCAGTTATGGTATCCTTTGATGCAGGTTGTTGATATAAAATATCTTGGAGTTAATGTTGCTCTTGGCGGAATGGAACAGAGGAAAATTCACATGCTTGGAAAAGACAATGCGAAAATTTTGAATCATGATTTTATCGCGGTTCACACACCTTTGATTACCTCGCTGAAAGGTGAGGGAAAAATGTCGAAAAGCATTGCTGGAAGCAGTATTTTTGTTACAGATTCGAATGAAGAAATGAAAAAAACAATAAAAGAATCTTTTTGCCCTGAGAAAAAAATTGAAAACAATTCGGTTCTTCAGATTTGCAAACTGATAATTTTTCCGCAAACAAACGAGATGAAAATAAAAAGAGATGAAAAGTTTGGCGGAAATTTGTTGATTAATAATTACAAAGAATTGGAAAAAATTTATTCGCAAGGAAAATTGCACCCGATGGATTTGAAAAATGCGGTTGCAGAGGCATTGGAAAAAATAATTGGGCCGATTAGGGAGAGGATTAAATGAATATATATCCTATATCTTATGAAACTTTAAATAATCTAATATTTTCTTTTACAAATGGCTAAAACTGACCCCTTGAAAATAGGTTTTGGTGCAGGAGCTATTCTTTTAGGAATTAGTTTCGTTTTTAACAACTCTGGTGATATGGCTACTTTGGTTTTTGGAGTAATAGCGATAGCATTTGGGTTAGGTTTATTAGCATCTAGTCAAAGATGATGAAAGATGATATTGAGAAAAATACACTTGATCTTTCCTATAAAAGAAATTTGCAATTATTGAACGCAGTTTTAATAATTGGTGGGAGTACTCTTGTAGCGTCTTTTGTGAGTTTGATTCTCGCAGTTGATAGATTATTAGAATATTCTATTCTTTTTACAACCATCGGAATTATTACTTTTGTTTTATACAATTCTATAGATTCAACCTTGAGAGACATTTCATTACAGATACGAAATATAAAAATCACTTCGTCTTAAATTCAACAACGTCCAAATCTTTCAACTTGTGACTTAAACCGACTTTTTGTCGCGGAAATTTTGAACTTGGACCTGTTATGAAAGTTTCTTTTACGTTTGATGAACTGTGAAATAATTTTTCCGCTAGGGTTTTTACACTTGAATCTTTTTCAAGAATCACCGGTTTGTCTGCGTGTTTGCCTTCCTTGCCCGGATGTTTTGTATAAATCCTAATTTTATCAAAACTTTTGAAGATTTTTTCTTTTAGTTCATTAAGAGAGTTTTCTATTCCTATTTCCATCCCACTATCAATTCCCAGACCACCAATCCCCCGACCGCCCACCCCAGAAGAAGTTAAAGAATAAGTCATATCTTTTTTATTAACGCGAAGTCGCTCATCCATGTCAAGAATATCCTTTAAAGAAACCACCACAAAATTATATTTCCTGCTTTGCAATGTTGCACTAATTTTTCTTCTTTCATTTTCATCAATCAAATC
>JBBSYQ010000028.1:0-11868 GCA_038045145.1 Nanobdellota archaeon | reverse complement strand
ACCATGCATTTATTGGACAAGCCCTATGACATAAAAGTCCCTGATACAGACATTAAAGTCCCTTATGAATTCGGAGATTTTTTGAGTGTAAAAAATGGGTAATTGAATATATATAACCAAATAGATACTTTCTGAAACAGAAGATGTTATAAACAAATCTCATCATGATTTGTCATGGAGAGATACAATTTTAAAAATGAGGCGACTGCATGGAATGAAATGCAGGAAATCAGAAACTCTTTTAGTCCAGATTTGTTAAAGGAGATAAGGGTGTCTTACAGAACAGATTCTGTTGAAAAAGCTACGGAGATTGTTCAAAAGACATTGACTGCTTTTAAAGATGCGGGTTATGATTTCTCAGGAATAGAACCAGGGCATGGACCAGGACATATTATGAGGGATTATATGAATTCGATAATTTTATTTAGTAAATTAGAAGCCAATCCGAAATATATTCTCCCGGGTTTTGTCGGTGGCGCTTTACATGACATTGGCTGCGCAGTAATTCCGAGATATGAAGAAGACAAAAAAGCAGTCAGGCACGCAGAAGCGGGAGCATTGCTTGTAAAGAATTTACTTGAAGAAAATATTGATTTGAATGACGCTGAAAGAATTTCCATAATTTATTCAATGGCGGCACATACTCATTACAGGGGGGGATCTGAAATTAAATGTGCTGACGGTGAAACAAGAATAGTTAAACCCTATCTAGATTTGGATGACACTGGAAATCCGATATGGTCTGTTTGGTTTACAAGATGGGTTGACAGATTAGACTGCAATGGACCAACCATGATAGGAAGACATTATCTTACACTTGCAGAAGAACATAAAGACTACGACGGAGAAACTCATTTTGATATTGAATTTGCCCATCATATGAATCCCTTGTTAAGACCCTTTAAAGAACAAGTTGATGAGAAGGGGAAAAGAAATCAAACTATGTCAGAGCATCTAAAAATGTTTGCTGATTCGCAGAGCAATGACTCACCTTACGGAAAGTGGGATTATGGTTTTATGACTGAATTAAGGGATAGGTCTACAGAAAGGATTTATAGGATTATTAATTCAACACAAATACATCCCCAATTCAGCAAAGAAAGAGAAAAAGAAATTCGCGATGCCTGGATGATATTTTTGTCAAAAAATGTTGAACCATCGGAATTAGGAAAGAAAACAGCGAAGAAACTTGATGAGATGTTTGGAGAACTGAACACTACTGTAAGACATCCCTGGTGTAATGCATTCTTAACCACAATGCAAGAATACATTGGTTATTCCAAAGGAAGATTGGAATTACTTGAAGAACAAGATTCTAGTTCATATCATCTTTTACCAGTAACAGAAGACATCAGAGAGGTAATCAAACCAAAAAATAAATGGGTTTGTGCTATCTAAATTATTTAATTTTTGTTTTCCTTTAACACTTCCTTGTTTCTTGAACCGCCTTCTTCGTCACCGAAAATAAATCCGTGCCAGAAACCAATGACATTAATAATATGTTCAACAGGTGCTGCAATCAAAAAATGAATGGGAAGCAGATAATAATATTTCTTTAAGGAGTACCTGTAATAAATGGAACAAAATCCGAGAAAGGGAGTTGCCCTTGCAATTTTTTGTAAAAATCCCTCTTCTTTAGTTCCGTTCTCTCTAACAGAGATTCCATTAAATTTAGAATAGTGATAAAATGTTTTTAACATTTTTTTGTAATTATAATGGGGATGTAAATGATAGATAATAACATTTCCCCTTTCAACTCTCCCAAATCTTTTAATTTTTCTCGCAAAATCAACATCCACAGCAGAAACATCCTCTCTTAGATATCCCGTCTTTTCTACTAAATCTTTCTTCCTATATGCACAAGAACTTAAATTCATTGAAGGTTTTCTTAATTTCAAATCATTTATTGTGAATATTCTAATTAAAAAAGGTCTTTTTTTCCAGTCTGATTCTGGAAGCAATAAGTCAGAGACTACTGCAGAAACATTTGGATCTTTAAATGGCTTTATTATTTTTTCAACAAAAAATTCATTTTCTGGAACACAATCCTGCGCCAAAATTATTATAAATTCGCCTTTTGCTTCTTTAATCCCAAGATTTATAGAAACAGCTTCAGGGTTGTTCCATTTTTCAATAATTTCCACAGGAATTGTTTGTTTCTTCAATATTTCTTTTAATTTATTAAAAACTTCTTTTTCTGGTTTATAAACGGGGATTACAACGCTGACTTTGGGTTTTTCAATTTTTTTGGGAGGTTGCAACATTTTAAATATCTTATCCAGAATCTATAAATATTTAATTACAATTCTGGAAACCACTCCTTAAGCCATAATTCTAAACTTAAAAGCATCCATAATTTCTGCCCAAATTTTTCACCTTCATTCTTATTTTTTTCAATCCATTCTGTAAGTTTTTCCTGATCAACCATATTTTTTATTTTTGAGTCCTCGCCCAATAAAAATTTCTTCGTGATATCCAAGAAATCTTCTTTAAACCATTTATCCAATGGCAAAGGAAATCCTTGTTTTTTTCTTGATATTATTAACCCCGGTAAATGATTTTTAGCTATTTCCTTTAGAATGTATTTTGAGATATTTCGGTTTTCGCTTAAAGTATCACAAGTTTCATCTAAATTTTCTCTTTCTTCTTCTGAAATTATCCATTTTGTTTTCAATTCCGAAGGCAAATCAAAAGACAACTGGACTAACTCCGGAGACAAAAATGGAACTCTCCCCTCAACAGAGTTTGCCATAGTTGAACAGTCTAGTCTATTTAAAAGTCCAGGTAAATGCAGTTTCAAAAAGATATAGGATATCTTCTTTTGGTAAGAGACATTAAATCTGTCAAAATATTTTTTTAATAAATCAGAATAATCTTTTTTTGAATCTTCTTTTAAAATAAAATCTTTTTCATTATTTGTCCAATAATTATACATGAACAAAAAATGTTCAAATTCGGAATTGAAGGTTTTTCCATATTTATTATTCAAATTACTAAATCCTATTTCTGATAACGCTTCGTTATTTCTTTCCCTTATTTTTTTTAATATATAATAATCCCTTATACTTGAAAAAATTCTTCCATATCCCTCGAAAATTTCATCTGCACCTTCTCCTGAAAGGACAACAGTTACATTTTCCTTTATTTTCTTAGCCAATAAGTAAAGAGCTATTTCATTTGGCACACCAATAGGCTCATCCTTATATTTTGTATATTCCTTCATAATTTCAATAAGGTTAAATGCACTAATTTGTACTTCAAAATGATTTGTTTTATATTTCTCTGAGACTATTCTTGCAAATTCAGTCTCATCAAATCCTTTTTCTGTAACCTTAACTGTAAAAGTGTTAATTGGTATATTTTCACTTTTTGCTAATAGTGCCGCAATAATACTTGAATCCAAACCACCAGAAAGAATGACGCCGATAGGAACATCAGAAATTTTTCTTGAGCGAACACACCTTATTAATTCATCTTCAACCATCTTTTTTGCATCTTCTTCTGTAAAATTTCTATTGTTAACTTTTAAGTCCCAGTATTCCCAAATTCTCTCTATCTTTTTATCTGTTAAATTATAAATTAAATTATGTGCCGGCAGAAGTTTATGGATATTTCTAAAAAAAGTTTCCTCTCCAAAAACATAACGATAAGATAAAAATGAAGAAATTGCCGGTTTGTTTAACTCTCTTTTCATATTATGGTTTAATATTGCTTTAATTTCCGAAGCTAAAATAAATTTGCCTTCATGGTTATAATAATATAATGGTTTTTCTCCAAACCTGTCCCTTGAAAGAAAGAAAATATTCTTAGATTTATCATAGATACAAAATGCCCACATCCCGTCAAGTTTATTTACGCAATCATAACCCCACCTTTCATAAGCATGGATTATTACTTCTGTGTCTGAATTTGAGTTAAATTTATATCCCAACATTTCCAGCTCTTTTCTTATCCCAAGATAATTGTAAATTTCTCCATTAAAAACAATCCAAATATCTTTTTTTTCATTTGACATCGGCTGCTTTCCTTTTTCACTTAAATCAATAATTGCAAGTCTCTGAAAACCCAAAGAAACATTATCCAAAAATATCCCATCGGAATCTGGACCTCGGTGTTTTATTGACTCCTTCATTAATTCAATTAGCTTTTTATCTTCCCAGCTAAATCCGCATATTCCGCACATAATGAGTTTTTGAAGCTTGGTTCTATATATACATTATGAAATTGTTATTTATAATATCAATGTTTAAAAAGGCTCAACTCAATTAAGAAAAATGGATAAACTTGCAAGAGTAATAAGATTATTTTCTGAATCACCCAAATTCACAATAGAAGGTAAGCTGGCTAATTTTCCAAAAAGACCAAATTCAACTTTGTATCTCCCTAAGGTGGATTACGATAAACTTACTGAATCTTACGGCTTAAAACCAAATGATTTCAGAGAGAAATTAGCTGTTCTTTCAAATCCCGAGGAATTAAATTCAGAGAATCCAAATTACAAAATTAATTGGGTAACTTCTATTGATGCCAGAGCGGCAAATGAAAGAAAACTTGGCGAGAAAGAACCATTTTTCCAACTTGCGGCAATAGGAGTAACAATAACAAAAGATAATCAGATTGTTCTTGGTGTCCGCGGAGGAGAAGTAACTCCCGAAAGAGTCCAACAATATGCTTCAGGACTTTATGGACTTGCTCCTGGTGGAAGTGTTAAATTCAAATCAATTTACATGGAGAATCCAATCACAGATACATTACATGATGAATTTCATGAAGAAATAGGAAATTTTGAGGTTAGCGTCTTAGAAATCCTCGGTGTTTTTGAAGCATACAGACCCGGACCTACCGGGATAAAATTTGTCGGAGAAATCAGGACAGATGCAACATTGGAACAAATTCAGGAAACAAACATGAGGGCAAACAAAATTCGCGGTGAATATTTAGAAAAAAAGGCATCGACAAAAGATATAAGATCTATTTTTGAATATCTGAAACTTCCAATTGATTCTTGGGAACACTCGCCAATAATTGGATTACCTAATGACAAAGGTTCAATGAGGAAATTTATAGAAGTTCAACCGCAAAGTTTCTCTGGCATTGGCGCGGGAGCTTTGGGGTTATATATGCAGTATATTAGTTCTTTTAAAAGATAACGGGTTTACATTTTTAAAAAATCACTTCTCTTTTTTCTGTTTTAAAAGAATTTTCAAATCAATCATCAATTCCCCTAAAAATAATCCTATTTCAGCAATAAATACAAAATAAATTATAAAGGTGAGTTGATTTATCAAAAGGAAAATTGGAATTAACCAGAATACATTAGATAAGTCATACTTTCTTGCAATGGAAACAAATCCTGACATTTTTTTAGCATCATCTGTTTCAGTTATCTTTGTTCCATAAAAATGAGTGAATTTTGTTCTCGTGAACTCACGACTCATGTAAACGATGACACAGAGATAACCAATCGCAACATTTCCTGTAATATATCCGACGGCTATAAAAAATGCCGAATGAAAAAATATCCAGTCTGTTACTATATCTAAAAATCCTCCAAGAGGAGATTTCATATCGCCGCCACGAGCAATTTTACCATCAATTGTATCGCCAATATTTCTAATTGTTATTAAAATTGCGGCTATTACCAGCCCAAGATAATTTCCCATAAAAAACATAATTCCAATTCCAGTCATTCCAAGAACAAGGTTAAAAAAAGTAACTTGATTGGGAGTAAAACCAAGATTATGCACAAATTTCGCAATCTTTACAGTGTAGGGATCAATCAATTTGGAAATATAAACGGGATTCTCTCCATAAAGAGCCTTTTTTTCGTCAAAATTTTTTACCTTTTTCATTGATGATAGAACTTAATACAATAATCCTTAAAAAGCTTTTTCGATATTTCTTGTTATGTCTCAAAAGGTTGTTGGATATACTGCAGGGGTTTTTGATTTGTTTCATATCGGACACATAAACTTATTAAGAAATGCTAAGGCAATCTGCGATTATCTTATTGTTGCAGTAAGCACAGATGAACATGTAAAAAATTACAAAAACAAAACTCCGATTATTCCTTATGATCATAGAATTGAAGTTGTGAAAGCATGTAAATATGCGGATATCGTTGTACCCCAAGACAATGGGGACAGGATAGAAGCGTGGAGAAAAATGAAATTTGATGTTATGATTGTCGGAGATGATTGGTATGGAACAGAAAAATGGCAAGAATATGAAAAGCAATTAAAAGATGTTGGAGTGAAAATTGTCTTTTTTCCATACACAAAAAATATTTCTTCAACCCGGATAAATGATATTCTTGAAGAAAAAAGAAAGGAATTGGAAAAAAAAGAAAGGGAACTTGAAGAGTTAAAAAGGCGAATTGAATTTGAAAAAAATTTAAAGGTAATAATCTAGGAGATTATAATCACAAATATTAAATGGTAAATAAACTCCCTCGCATTTTAGTGTGGAGATGGATATATAATGTTAATAGAAATTAACCTGGAATTGGAAGGAAGTGATAATGCTTCACATTCTAAGCAAGGAATATTTATCCTGGAAAATAATAACACTCAGGATAAGTACTTTGAAGAAATTAATTTTTTAGATATTGCTCCAACTATTTTAAAAGAATTAAAGGTAGAAATTCCAGACGACCTAAGAGGAAGAGTTATAAATTAAAATGTACAAAAAAATCGGGGTAATTGCTATGTTTAATATCTCTTCTCCTGGAGGAGCACCAAGAGTGGTTATTGATTTAATTAATTCTTTAAATGAAATGGGGAAAAGTGTTCATCTTCTAACGCCTTTTGAATTGAATTATGAAAAAATAAAGAATTTTTATGGGGGAGTAAAAGTAGAAAAGGTTCATTCTCTCGGAGAGTTCAAAAAATTCTTTGCAAGAGGCAGAGCAATGCCAAGAAAACTTATGAAAAAAAAGTTCATTCAAATGGCAAAGGAAGTTGATTTTATTATTGATATCGATGGGGGGATTTTTCACAGGTATTTACCTGTGAAATTTGACAATTCTAAATATGTAATCTGGAGAATTTCTTGTGTAAAGCCAGAATCAGAAAGACTATGGATAAAAAGGGGTTTTAAAGGAAAGATAAAAGAAGTCATTAAAAATATCTTTGGTGAAAGTAAGTGCATACCGAGTAAGAGTCACAAGATATATTCTATTGATAAATGGACTGCAAAAGAACTTAAAGATTATTGGAATGTTAATTCCGAGAATATTTATTTGTATCCTGAAATAAAAGTTGAAAGGCTTGTCTTAAAGGGAAAAAGAGAGAAAAAGAACCAAATTGTAATTTTCGGAAGAATTGCCCCTAATAAAAGTGTTGAAGAATCTGTAAAAATTTTTGCAATAGGAACAAGAAATTTTCCGGATTATAAATTGATAATAATGGGTGGGGCAACTGCCGATACTCCAGAATATTCCCGAAGAATAAGAGAACTAGCAAAAGAATTGGGAGTCTTGAATAGAATCGAGATAATTCAAAGTCCTAGCTTTGAACAGCTGAAAAAAATTCTTCAGGAATCAAAAATAATTATAGATTCACAGAAAGAAATAAATTTAACAATGACTTCCATTGAAGCAATGGCTGCGGGAAACGTCGTTCTTGGATACAAAAACAGCGGAGGTTATCTTGACATTTTGGACAATGGAAAATTAGGATATGGATTTCTAACTGTGGAAGAAGGTGGAAAGAAACTGGATTTAATTTTGAAAAAATTGGAAAATGGAAAAATAAAAATCGATGACTTTATAAAACGCGCGCAAGATTTTGGAAAAGAAAGGTTCATTAAAACACTAAAAAGGATTTTGGGAGAAAATGATCTTTGACAAAAAATACGCGGGATATTATGATTTATTCAATGGCGGAAAAGATTATGGAAAGGAGTGTGATTTTATCGAGGAAATTTTTAGGAGATTTTCTGGAATGCCCATAAAGAGTGTTTTGGATCTAGGATGCGGGACAGGATTGCATGACAAGAAACTCTCTGAAAGAGGCTACAATATTACCGGATTGGATATTTCTGATGAGATGATTGAAATCGCAAGAGCAAGAAATCCCCTATCTAAATTTGTCGTTGAAGACATGTCAAATTTCAATTTGAATAAAAAATTTGACGCAATAATATGCATGTTTTCCGCTCTTGGTTATCTAACTGAAAACAAACAGATTGAAGAATTCTTTAATTCTGTCACAATGCATTTGAAAGAAAACGGGTTGCTAATTTTGGATGTTTGGAACGGGCTTGGGGTAATCCATGAACTTCCAACAAGCAGAGAAAAAACGGCACAGGTTGGAGATTTAAAAATCATAAGAAAAAGCTTTCCAACATTAGATGTAAAAAATCATATAAACTACGTAAAATTCGATGTTAAAATTTTTGATAACGAAAATTTGATTGATAAATATGATGAAAATCATAAAGTTAGATTTTTCTTCCCTCGAGAGCTAAAAAAATATATAGAAGATGCAGGATTTGAATTGCTGCATTTGTGCCCTTCTTATGCAGTTGATTCGGAATTGACAGAAAAGAATTGGAACATGGTCTTGATTGCGAAATTGAAATAGCATATCTAAGTTACATAATCCTTTTAAACTAATTATCTATTAAAAATTAATGCAAAATTATAGTATTGAAAAAAGCGATGAAGGGATAGATCTGTCAAGGGATAATGTCAGGGGATTGGAATTAGAAATTGTTCAAGGTTTATGCCGAGCAAATAAAGATGCATATTTTTTACCAAGAGATATAAAATGGTATGATGAAAATGTTTTGAATCCAATGATTCAGCGTGGAGAAATAAGTGACGGTTCCAGACTAGGAAGTTTTGACGACAGGAAAATGAGGTATGACGGTTCTTCATTAAACCTTGTCAACAGAAGTCTTAAAATAAGGTTGGGTCATAGTCACTTTAAAGATTACATTGAAAAGAAAAAAAGAAGCAAAGAAGAAACGCAGGAATTAGTCAGATTGGGATTGAGGCATTTCAATGATCCATATTCATTTTTTGGAAGAAATCCGGGAGTAACTGGAGTTGTTATGACCTCTGACAAGAAACTTATCATTGGAGAAAGACAAGTTGAAAAAGATATGTATGAGGGCCTCTTACAGGGTGTTGCCGGGCATTTAAGTTACAAACAAACTCCTTCGGATATTAAACTTGAAGAAGAGATGCTTAGAGAAATTGAAGAAGAAACGGGTATCAAGAAGACGGATGTAAAAAAAATGGGTTTTTTAGGAGTTTTCTCATTTACAGATGTTGCCGGAGATGATTTGGATTTTTGTTTTTTGGTTGATACAAACATTCATTCTGAATACTTTAATTCCAAAGAATGGAAAAGTCATGTTAAAAAACCAGAACATAAAGAATTTTTAGCAATTCCGAATTATAGAACTTTAAGGGAGATGCTTGATGGAAAAGAATATTCAGGAAAAAGAAGGGATATTGTTTTTTCCACAAGAGGTGCTTTAGAAGAAATTAAAGAAAGAGGTTTTAATTAGATGAGATACAATGCGGTTATTTTTGATTTCTTCGGAACTTTGACAGAAGGGCGTTGTGCTCCAGAAGACAAAATTGTTGCAGAATGGAAACTTGATGAGAGGAAGAATTTTGATTATCACTTTATTGAAGATATTACTTGCGGAACTCCCTGTGAAATGCCATTCACAGAAGAAAGAAAAAGTAATTATTTTCAAACTTTAATTAGCAGATTTGAATTACCTGAAAACAGCGAGAAAAGATTAAGGCAAATTTTTCATGAAGATATTCTTGGCGAAAGATTGATCAGCGGCGCAAGAGAAATTGTAGCAGATCTAAAAAGCAAGGGTTACAAATTAGCAATGGTTTCTGATTTGCCAAATCCAGATTATGATTTATCAAAAACAAAATTTAATTTTGCAGATTTATTTGATTTTAGACATCTATCGTATGATCCTGTTTGGATAAATTCTTTGAAAGATGGGCAAAAAGTTCTGAAACCAGAGATTACTATTTTCAAAAAAATTCTTAGTGAACTTGGGACAAATTCTGAAAACACTTTAATGGTTGGGAATTCTTTAAGATCAGACATAGAACCTGCAAGGAAACTTGGAATGAGGGCAGTACTTGTTGATTATAAAGGGAAATACCTTGATGACCTAGACCGAATTGAATCTCTGAATGAATTAAAAAAGATTTTATAGAGGGGCCATATTCCACAAACTATTTAAGCAATTCCTGTAAGAATTAATTATGGATAATGGTAAAAAAAAAGCGCTAATCACTGGAATCACAGGACAAGATGGGGCATATCTTGCTAAACTTCTGTTGGAAAAAAATTACGAAGTTTTCGGACTTGTAAGAAGAATTTCGACACCAAATTTCTGGAGATTACATGATTTAGGGATTACAAACAAGATAACATTTATTTCTGCGGATTTATCCGATATGGCTTCTTTAATCGATGCGGTCCATAAATCAAATCCGGATGAAATTTACAATTTAGCCGCCCATAGTTTTGTAGGAAGTTCTTTCAACCAACCACTATACTCTGCGGACGTTAATGGGTTGGGTTTCCTTAGGATACTTGAAATTGTCAGAAAGTTTAATCCCTCAATCAAAGTTTATCAAGCTTCTACAAGTGAACTATACGGGGATTCTGTTAACGATCATGATTCCCAAAATGAAGAAACTCCTTTCAAACCGAATTCTCCATATGCATTACCAAAATTATTTTCCTACGAGCTTGCAAGAATTTACAGGAATGCTTACGGAATTTTTGTTTGTAATGGCATTTTATTTAATCATGAATCACCCTTAAGGGGGTTGGAATTTGTTACAAGAAAAATTACCAATGAAGTAGCCAGGATTAAATTTGGGTTGTCAAAGGAGTTAGTATTAGGAAATTTGAATCCTAAAAGGGATTGGGGCTATGCTCCAGAATATGTTGAATTAATGTGGAAAATCTTACAACACCATAAACCTGATGATTTTGTTATTGCAACTGGTGAAACTCATTCTATAAGAGAATTCGTTGAAGAAGCATTTAAAGTTGCTGGGCTTGATTGGAAATTATATGTTAAATTCGATGAACAATATCTAAGACCAAGTGATGTTCATTATTTAAGGGGGGACTATTCCAAGGCAAAAAGAGAGATGGGGTGGGAACCAAAAGTTAAATTTAACGAATTAGTAAAAATTATGGTTGAAGCTGACTTGGAAAAATGGGAAAAATCTTTAAAAAGTGGGGCTTTTGCATGGGATGCCCCTAACCACCCCGGACATGTTCATTATATATAACTAAATTAATAAATCAAATGGAACTCGGACGTCATATTACAAACTGCAGGATGTGTGAATCTGAAGATTTATATGAATTTTTGGATTTGGGATTTTTGCCGCCAGCGGACAAAATTATAAGTAAGGATGAAATTAAACATCCGGAAATATTCTTTCCATTGAAAGTCGCGCAGTGCCAAAACTGCGGTTTAACGCAGTTAACTTACATTGTTAATCCTGAAATATTATACGGAGAAGCGTACAGTTATGAATCTTCAATTACTGAAACAGGCAAAAAACATTTTTTGGATATGGCTAATTCAATATGCCAAAAACTTAATCTTGATAAAAATTCTTTTATTATTGATCTTGGAAGCAATGTCGGGGTCTTATTAGAAGGTTTCAAGAGAAATGGTATGAGGATTTTGGGAATAGACCCAGCACCAAAGATTGTTAAGATAGCAAACGATAGGGGAATTGAAACTAGCTCTTGGAGATAGAGCAAAAGAACTATATACCTTTGACCCTAACTTTTCTTTAAGCAAGGCCGCCAAAGCCGCTAATGAGGGTGGTGGGACGTTCGATTTGATAAG
>JBBSYQ010000027.1:0-6725 GCA_038045145.1 Nanobdellota archaeon | reverse complement strand
CCTTGGCAAGATGCTCTATGCTGTGTTCAGAAGATGAAGTTCCCCTGACTCCTTTGATGAGTGCAGGAATTTCCGTTCTTAACAAGCCGAGTTTTTTTATTGTTTTATCAAAATAATCTTTTATGTTTATTATCTTGCTTGAATAGGTTTTTGAATTTTCATGTTTGTCGCAAGGTTTTAATTTTTTGTCGTTGCACGAATAGCAGTAATACATTTTTATGCACTTGCTTTCGCAATTTTCACAAATTGAAAAAATTGTTTCGCTGTTGCATTTTTCGCAGAAAAAATTCGGGAAAGAACTTCTTATCCTTCCAATTTCATACGCCGCATTAATGCTTCTCAATCTTCCGCCTTCGCTTCCGACGGGAAACAAAATATTCGGACTTCCGACAAGCTTCCTCAATTTTGCCTTCTCCGGTCTTCCCATTCTCGCGCCAATAAAATCTCCCGCTTTGTCTTTTATTTCAAATTCAGAAAGTTTATTTATTATTGATAAAATAATTTCCCCGTCATTTTTCTTGTCTCCGATTTCTTTATTATCCGATGTTTCAAATAGGTCTGATTTTGAAATTAATTTTGAAACAATATCTTTCAAAACAAATTCATCTTCGCTCTTTATAGAATTCCAGTCAATTCCCAAATTAAGTAAAAGTGCCTTGCTTTCTTCTTCCTTCAAGACAACATTCTCTATAACGACATCGTGCTCAATTCCAAGCAATTCCAAAGCCCTCTTGCCTCTCGAAAATTTCTCCCTGTCTTCTTTAGTGTACGGAAAAATTATTTTCCCAACAACTCTTGAATACTTCAACCATTCCATCAGATTAAAAAATTGTTCTCGGGAAATTTCCGTCCAGTAAAAAATATATTTCGGATAAAGCGGAATTTTATGTTCTCTGCTTATTTCAACGGCTTTTTCAATTGAAACATTGTGAAAATCAATTCCTTTAGCAGCGTCGCTGTTTTTGAATTCAAGCTCAAGTTTCCACCACTCTTCCACATAACCAGGTTTTACCAGCATCTGGTTTCTGTTGCTTAAATCGCTGAATGGAAATAAAATGTCCCCGAGATAAATTATCTCCTCCACGTCGGAATAAATTTTTTTCGCTTCCTCTTTGCTGTTAATCTTCTTGACGCTTCCGTTTGAAAGTTTAACTATCGGTCCGTCGACAGAATCGCATGTGGTAACAACGCATCCTTTTGTGGGTTTTTCTATTTTCAACTGCGTTCCTATTGCAATAAAGCTGTCTGTTATTCCCATCGTCGCAGGATGCATTGAAACAGCACTAAATCCGCTTACTCTTCCCCTTCCATAACGAAATCTGAATCCTCCCGACTTTGACGGATGCCCGAACACCGGACGCCCTGCAACCAAGTCGTTTATGTAAGTCGGAGAATCATCTTTCTTTCCCTTGTCTCTCTGCTCGTGAAGTTTCAAGTATTCTTCCAAAAAATCAAATCCTGTTGAATTGAACCCTTTGCTTTTCGCTCTGTTCAGCAATCTGAAACCTTTCGCAGCTTTCTGCGCAAGCCCTTCTGAAAAAATCAGGCACATTCCTCCCCTGATGAGATTTGTATCAACTCTCTCAAGATTTTTATAATTGGAAACTTCAAATTTCTCCGTCGGGTCTCCCGCAATTTGTATCGGAAGATTCCTTGCAAGAAAAATCATTTCCTCTTCCGTCGGGAAATACTGAAGATTGGTAATTCTCTCATGATAATCCGTGTTCTCTGTAACATATCTCTTGACTTCCTCTTCGCTGGGATCGTATCTTGCATAACCAAACATTTCCCGAAGATAATCAATCAGCATTAAGACAACGCAGCTTGCGGTGGTTCCCGCGCTTCTTATAGGCCCGGAAAAATAAGCGATAAAATAATCTTTTCCGTTTTTTGTCTTTCCAATTTTCAATTCAGTGAATCCCTCAATCGGCGATGAAACAACCCCCAAAGTTGTATATGCAAAACCAATTCTTATTCCCCCGTCAATAGCCTGAAGGATGGAATCAAACTTGCAAAATTTCTGCTTCGCAACTTCCTCGGCAATTTTGAATACGACGGCAATATCCAGCTTTCCATGTTCTTTTTCAAGTTCAAGAATTCTTTCTGAAATTCCCGAGCCCATCATCTGGGGATAAATTGTGGCTATAAGTCCGACGACTTTTTCAGCCATAGACATTGCAAGGGGAATCTCAACTTTGTTGTCTGGATCAAGTCCTTTTTTCCTTGCCTCTTCTGCAACAGCATAAACTTCCCTTACGTCTTTTTCCAGTTTCTTGAAATATTTTTGTGTTTCTTCTTGAAGCATTTTAATTCAAATAAATTTTTTATTTTAATTTTTCAAGAATCTCGCTCCAATTTTTTACTCTTGAGATGTACTGATGAGAATCAAGGAGGGAATTCTTTCCGCTGTTATTCCAAGGCTGATTCATAAGCAAAACCCCAATTCCTTTTTCCGCACACTCGATTGCATTTTCAGGGGCGTCTTCTATAATAACATTGTAATTATGTGCAAGGCAAATTTTCGATTTTGCGATTCTTCCTGGAACATACCCGTTTGTAAAATGAATTTCTCCAAAAACTTCTGGAAAATATTTTTTAATCCACAAAATAGTTTTTTCCCTGAAAGAATCCGGCCTCAACGTGACAATAGCCAGATAATTTGTTTTTGATAATGAAAAAACAGATTCTGCAGAACCCTCAATAGGAACTATCTGTTGAAAAAACGGCGAATCATAAAATTCATTAATTTCCTTAACTACTTCCTCTTGGGTTACGCCGAAGACATCCCCAAGATTATAGGAAGTAATTTGCTGTCTTGAAAAATTTGTTTCATTTTTTTTATTATGAAACCCAAGAAAAGCATCATCCACATCTCCCATAAAATTTGCCACTACACCATCTAAATCAACCGCAACTCGCCTCGTTCCCCTCCCCCCTAATAAGAATTCTTCCATTTGACATACCTCCTATGGCGAATGAATGAAAATCTTTGATTTTCTTTTGTCCATTTTATTTCCCTTATAATAAACTCCTTATTAAATTATTTTTTTATTTTATAGGTTTTTATTTATTCTCTTTCTTTTCAGAGTTATTTCCCAATCCCTTTGCTTCAATTTTCCTCTTGTGTTCCTCTCCTTCAAAATCCAGAATTTTCACTTGTCTCGTTTTTAAATTAAACATAGGCACTTTGCAAAAATCCGGCTTGTTTCCTATTTTTTCCTGAAACGGAGTCAAATCTTCCCAGCATGAATTTGAAATAATCAAAACATTGTTGTAGTAGCTTAGGGAACTCTTATGCAAATGTCCAGAGACAAAAATATCCGGAATTTTCCTTATCACAAGAGGGTCTTTTTCCGACGGGAAATACTGCACAGAGGAATGTGAAGGCGCAAGATGCCTGTTCTGCAAAAGGTACGCCATTATTTTGTCCGGAGAATCTATGCTTGCATTTTGGACAATTAAACTTGGAACATTGTTTGAATAATACGGATAAGAAAAACCATGATAACAAAGAACGTCAAAACCATGGAAACTTTCGTCGGAACCTATGTTAATCGTCGACGGATTTGTGGTAAAAACGGCATTTTGAAGTTCATAAAGGGGCCATGTGTATTTTTCGTCAAGAATCGGCTGCGGTTCCATCAATCGAACGCAATCGTGGTTTCCGGGAAGAATTATGATGGTGATGTCCTTCCTTATTTTCCCAAAAAGTTCTGCAACTTTCATGTACTGCCCCTCAATATCCGGAATCAACAAATCTCTTTCTTGATTTGGATAAACTCCTACGCCTGCAACAAGATCTCCGACGACAAAAAGATATTTTATTTTTTTAATTTCCGAAAGATTTGAATTTGGAATTTTTCCATTTAGGTAATCTGTAAACTTGAGAAAACTTTCCTCCAAAAATAATTTGCTTCCGATGTGCACATCGCTTATAAACAATGCATACTCCTCTTTCGGCGAAAATTTTCTCTCATAAACAAACGCTTCCGGAAAAATAACATCGTTCGCAAACAAAATTTCCCTGTTTCCAGAGCATTTGAAACCCATAACTGAATCAAGGGAAATATTTTCCGCCTTCTCGTAAATATCTTTCTTGTTCTGCGAAACTAGAATTCTCGTCTTTCCTGTAAGGTCTTCGACATCAAGAAGAATGTTCTTGTTTTTGGTTACTCTTTTTTCAGATATCATCCCTATAACAGAAACCCCCTGCCTCTCACCGGAAATTTTGTTGATTGAAACAAGATTATCCAACTCGGGATGCTCCTGCAAAAAATTTCTTATCTCTGAAAATCTGTTCCTAAAATATCTTACAAAATCCCCCATCTCAAGTTTCTTCCCCGGCATCTGTGCCATTGAAACAACTTTTACATTTCCGGGAATTAAACTTCCGTCGGAATTTTCGGGGTTTGAATTTTCCGCCAATCTTGAAACTTCTCTTGAAATCTCAATGCTCAAACCAAGTTTTATTTTTAGTTTTTCCGCCTTTTCTTTTGGAAGTTCTGAAAAAAACTCGTTTATTCTCTCCTTGTTTTCGTAGAAAACATTTTTTGTTATGATTCTCTGATTGGTGTTGTTTTTGATTTTATCGAGAATTATCTTTACAGATTCAACGTCCGTTGTCTTGGCGAACATGTTCAGAATTTCGCTGTCTATCAAAAGCCCTCTTTGCAAACAAAAATTCAAAATTTCCTTAGCGTCCATTTTAAGTTATATATTTTTTAAAAACCATTTATTTATATCAAAATATTTCTATGGATTATCATGTAAGTTTTTATAGCAATCTTTATCTTGAGAGATTATACTTCTTTCCTTCCCATAATCCGTGCGAATATTCCTGCTCATTCTAAATTGGATTATTCATCAGCCGTAATTTAACGAATTTTTAATAACTTCCTTGACTTTGTCGACGATGTTTCTTGTAATTGCGAGTTTTATCTCCCTCATTCTCCCGCCCCTTCCCCTCGAGATAACCCTTACATTGATTATTCCCAGCATGTCAAATTCTTGAATTATATCAGAAACTCTTCGCTGCGTAAGAACTTCAAATTTGTTTTTTATGCAAAGCTCTTGATAAAGATTGTAAATTTCCCCTGTGAAAACAGGGCTGTGTTCTCCATTTCTTTCAGTCAAGCGTTTTTGAGGGTTGTTCTTCTCTGAAAGGGTTATTATCGACGACAAAACAACCTGAAATTGTTTTGGTTCTGTCCTTACAACATCAATAATCTTGTCCCTTTCTATTTTGCTGTTTGCCTCGTCAATATGTTTCAAAAGTATTTTTTTGCTCCCGTCCCTCTCTGCAAGTTCGCCGGCAATCCTCAACAAATCCAGAGCTCTTCGCGCATCTCCATGCTCTCTTGCCGCAAACGCCGCGCACTTCTCAATAACTCCCTCATGGACAACGCCCTCTTTAAAAACCCCGTCTGCTCTTTTTTTAAGTATGTCCTGCAATTGCAACGCATTATAAGGTGGAAAAATAATTTCCTCTTCTGAAAGACTGCTTCTTACTCTTGGATCAAGTCCTTCAAGAAAAGTCAAATCATTGCTTATTCCAACGATGCAAATCTGCGTTTTTGAAAGCTCTGAATTTAATCTCGTCAAATTGTATAAAAATCCGTCTGAAATTTTTTTTATCGTCTGGTCAATTTCGTCAAGAATCAAAATAACCAATTGTTTTTCAGAATCAATAAGTTCAATGAACTTGTTGTAAACAGATTCCGTCGGCAATCCTGTCGCAGGCACTTGTCCGCCAAATTTTTTTATTATTTCCGCAAGAATTCGGTATTCTGTATCCGAAACTTTTTTCAGTTTGCAGTTAAGATACTCAATTCTAAGATTAAATCCAAGCTCCTTGTTGACTCTTTTCATCAACTCTTCCCGAACATATTGAATCGAAAGTGTTTTTCCCGTCCCGGTTTTGCCGTAAAGAAAAAGATTGCTCGGCTTCTCTCCTCTTAAAACCGGCGCAAGCATTGAAGCAATCTGTTTTATCTGCTCATCTCTGTAAAGAATCTCTTTCGGCTGATAGTTATTCTGCAGGATGCTTTTATTTTTAAAAATAACATTTTTGTCGAAAGTTTCAAATATCTTGTCAAGTTCTGTAACTTCTGCCATCTTTCCTTTTATTATTAATTAACAATTTTCTTCAATTTATTTCCCTTTTATTTGTTCAAGTCCAAATTAATTTTTCCTTTCCTAATTTCTAACATCCTGTTTTTTTCTTAATTTTTTCATTAATAATTATCTCCTCTTAACTCAACTCCCCCTATCCTTCTTTCTTCTTCTGCTCTTCATTAAACTATTTTATCTTTCACTCACACCTATATTTCCCCTGGATTTTTTAAAAAACGAAATCTTTCCATCGAGAAAATTAAAAGAGTTATATAAACCTTCATAACTACTTCAAAAGAAAAACACCTGATTTTCCTATGGAAATCAAACCCCTAAATTCAAAACAGAGAAATTTGAATATATCTTGTTCCTTATCTTTTCTTAATAAACACACATTAAATTTTTTAATATATATTATAAAATACCAATTTTATATTTTTTCTTCTGTTTGTATATTATATAATAAAAAGTTTTAATGATTTGTTTATTTGTTTTATACTATAGATACAAATTTTTCATTTATCTATATAATCTATTTTCATTTATCTATATACTATACTATATAAAAATTTAAAAATAAAAAATAAAAAACCCAAAATCAATATTCCTTTAAA
>JBBSYQ010000026.1:0-9263 GCA_038045145.1 Nanobdellota archaeon | reverse complement strand
GTTCCGTTTGATAAAAAAAACGGATGGTATGCTGCGATGAAGCAAACTCTTCCTGGATTTGGAAACATAAGGACTTATGATAATTCGGGACAGATTGTGAATTTTTATTTGTGCAATGTCGGAAGGAACGGAAGGGAAGAATTTAATTCAAATTTCGGCGACGATGATTGCAGGAGTTTTAATTCTGTTACAAATGAAATTAACGGGAAGTTCAAAGGATTGAGTCCAGACGAGACAAGCCAGAAAGTTTCCCAAGCTGTTAAAGCAATCGGAGACGCGCGAGGAGGATATGGTTCAGGAGTGAAAAATGTTAGGGTTTTAAACCAGAATATTCCTGTCGGAACTCCTGCTGTCGGTGTTCCAGATTTGCAGTGCCAGGATTTCATGTCGCCTGATGAATGCCTTTTGTTGTTCAATACATGCGACCCTGTCGTTTGTCCGTCGAGCAGATGTAATCTCGGTGGAACTTATCATGTTCCAGATGTTGTGCAATCGGGAATTGTCGGGAGTTCCCTGCTTTGTCTGCCGAATGTAAAAGAGGGAATTATAGTCCCTGTTTGTTTATCAGGAGTAAAGGCGGGAATTGATTCACTTGTTTCTGTTGAAAAAAATTACAGAGACTGCCTGCAGAACAATCTTGAAACAGGAGAAACAATCGGAATTTGCGACGAGATACACAGCATTTATCTATGTGATTTTTTCTGGAGTCAACTTCAGCCATTGTCGCAGGTTGCTGTTCCAAAAGCATTTGAATTTATTACAGGACAAGGAGGAAGAGGCGGCGGTGAGTATATGGGAGTAAAGAGCGCGTGGGACAATGCAGGGAAGTCAGTGGATTACATGACTAATTATTACGGCGCAGCGTCGTTTGAAGCGTTCAAGACAGGAATTATCAAGCAGGTTGGAAATCAAATTTGCAAGAGTTTTATCTCTGTTGCTTATCCGTCGAGTGCTGAATTTTTTGATTCATTAATACAGCCTGAGTCGCCGCCGCAATACACTGCGTGGTTTTCAGAAGGTTCTTTCACGACGGCAACAGTGCCGCCAACTTCAAGATACAAGGTGTTTTATCACATTTTTGCAGGGCAGAATGAAGGCGCTTATTACAGCGTTTATCTCAAGAGTCCTGTGGGAAGTTCTTTCTATCAGGTAAATCCGACGCTGGCTGTTGCATCTGGATTTGTTCCTACAGGGGATTATGCGTCAGAGACGAATGATTTCACAGCGCCTTCCGGCTATCAGGAATTGTGTGTGAGGGTGAATGCGCAGGAAGAATGCGGTTTTGAGAGAGTTACTACAGATTTCTCACTTGATTATTTGAATGACTTGTATTTGCAGCAGCAGTCAACAGAGAAAATAAACTCTGAAAAAGCGTGCGTTGCCGGAACGCCGAGTGTTTACAGCTTTCTTAATCCAAATCTTCAGGCAGGAGCGCAGAATTATTTGAATCCAACTCTTTACGAACAGGTTGTAAGAATTTGCTCGACGGATAATCCTGGAAAGGGAACAGATGCAAATGCAGGAGGCGAAGGAAGCAGATGGGTTGAAGTCGGAAAGTGCGATGAGAGCGGAAAATTAAAATGTTATCTTGATACAGACAGCGTTAAGAGAGTCATAAACTCCACAAGCATTCAAGATGAAACCCTCGGCGAAATTTCAGGCAATTATGTCAATCAGTTAATGAAAGAAGGAGAATTCATGCAGAACTTTGACGTAGAGGTTAAACAATTATCTGAACTGAAAACAAGTGGAAAATCCGACGAGATTATAAGCAAGATAACGCAGGAATTTATTGACAGAGCGTTTTACAATTACCAGAAGGCGAAACTTTTTGTGATTAGAGGAGATGCTTACAGGGAACTTGTTTTGATTGCATTAAAAAACATTCAGAGAGGAGAAATAAACAAAGAATTATGCGACCCAAATAAATTATCTTTTGGAGAAAGTTGTCCTGCTGCCGCCGAGCCAATAGGGGCGGAATGGACGAAGAAAGATGCACTCGCAGAAGCACAAAAAATAGTGCAAGCAGGAGGAGACATTACTTATAATGCGAATAAAGAACTAATTGATGAGTGGTGTAAAGATGGAACTTTAACAGAGAGCGATTGCAATAGCAATAGTTTAAAGGGTTTTAATGCCATAGGCAGAGCAATTATTTTGCTTGGAGGCGGATGGAATTTAGAAACTGCACTTGCAAGAGCAGAAAAATTAAAAAATGAAAAAAAAGTTTCGTTTAACGACGGGGAAGTGAAAGAATTTTTTGAGCAATTGCGTGAAGACGGGGTTTTAGATGAGTTATACACAACAGATTTAATTGATAGTGCTTATTCGGCATTTGAACAAAACCCGGACGCAATAGACAATTTGATAGTTGTTATTAGAGTAAAGGTAGCAACCAGTCCTTTGTATAATAATCAGGATTATGAAACAAGAGTGGCGAGTGATTGTAACGGAAAAGAAGATTGCCAGATTTCTATCGGGGAAGAGATAATAAAACTTATCCTGGAAGAAAGAGAAGATGATGTTTCTGATGTGGAAAATATAAAAAATGAAGGTGTTGCTGAAAATGTTGAGTGTTTGGTTTTGCAGGTTGCGATGCAGGAAAGTTCTTTGCAACATTGTGAAAACGTGCAGGAAAATGAAAATCCGCTGTATTGCGACAACAATCCCACTAAAGTTCTTAAGGGAGATAATGGAATTAGTTATGGGGTTATGCAAATTAATACTCTTGTACATAAAGATATACCTTCTCAAAACTTTGGACTAAATGTTTTCAACGGGGCAAGTCTTCTTTTTGATAACTACCTAATTATGAATGAGAAATATGAAAAGGGAAGAGAGTATAAATGTAACGGGAAAATTTATTCTGGATGGGAAGGAGCATTAAGATTGTATAACGGGTGGAACACAGATTGCACGAAAGGAAATGTTAATTACGTTGAAGAGGTTATTGCAAAGAAAGACGAAGTTGCAAAACTTTTCCCTGTATGCGGAGGAGCATTGAAGGGAACAATAAAGACAAATGAATGCGTTGAAAGCGCAGAGTGGGTTGATAAAACACTTCAAACTATTGATGTTACAAAAGATGTCTCGCCGGGAAATGCTAATATAAAATTTAAGATTAAATCAATAGAAGCTTGCGGAGATTATTCTATTTCAATATATGATCCGGAGAATTTTGGAAGAATTGATAACAAATTTGAAATGAGCAAACCGACATTGCGGGAAATCAGCGGAGATTATTATCTTCCTTATGAAGTTAATGTAATCAAAAAAAGCATTATAAATTACGACCCTGCGAAATACAAATTCCAGATAGTTAATCCCGACGGAGAAATTGTCTTTGAAGGAGAAACAATCAATGTTGATAATTTGATGGCTTTTTGAATTATTAAAGAAAAGTTTATATGGCTAATAAAAATTAAAGAGTTAGTTGCTTACGATTAGTATAAATTATTAATGGTAAAACCCGCGAGAATTTATCGCTCACAATTATATTTTGTTATTAATTTAAAATAATCAAATAAATTTTTGCTCGCTTCGCTCAAATTAATTTAAGTTGCTAATAATAAATTTCTCGTTTAGTTCTTTTATTTATATTTTCCATCAATCTGCGAAGTTTACGAGCAGAGACATTCAAACAAATGCGGCTTATTAAACAAAATTAACACTTAAATTTGTTAAAAAAATAATTAGCGACTTCGTGACAGGGGCATAAGATTACTTAAGATGAAAATCTAAATGATTTCTGTTTGTCAAATCGATACCATCTTCCTCCGAAGTAGAAGAAGTATTCTCCGCTTGATTCTCCTATCCATTTTGCGCCGTTTCCTTGACGACCAATATTTTTCCAGTATATTGCATCATCTCCTAAAGAAACTTGAAATGGTGATTTATGGAATTGTTTGTATTTTCCGGCAAGATCAATCGGACTTCCGTCGCCGTCATTATCTCTGCCATCATTGCCATCGTACCAAATATATCCCTGCACATCTGTAGGTTCTTCTTCTATTCTTGGGGGAGGTGCATCCCTTTGAATATTTTCTTCTTGGGGTTGATAAGGCATCACTTGACTTGGTGTATGTTCAGGTTGAACAGGAACTTGCGGTTGAACGGGAAGTGTTGGTTGTGCTCGTGGGGTTGCAGGAACTTGTGTTTGAGGTGTTACAAACTTTGGTGTTGGCGCAGGTTCTTCAGGACAAGGGAAATGACCTCCGCATTTTATTTCTAATTTTCCTGCTTTAGGTTTTCCAGTCTCTTGAGGAACAATTGCTACAATGTTGTTGTCATCCAATAAAAACCCTCTGTAGAAATTTCCTGTTATTGTCATTGTTCCATCACCCTTATCATATGCATTTGCGCTATCTATAAAATAATGATTTGTTTTTCCTTGTTGATTTTCACCCTGTTGATTTAATTCACTCTCTCTTACTTTTACCACATATAATTCTCTGCCAAAAAGCTCAATCCTATAAGAATTTATGAAATCTTCAACAGTACCTTTTAAGGTAATTTCTTTGAGGGGTTTTTCACCTTCTTTCACAAGCCCTAGCGCGTAGTTAAAAGTTGAAACTTTTTGTGGTTGTCCGTCAACATTTCTATCTCTGAACCCCCTCGGATCCATTGATACAATGCTTCCATTTGGAGATAAAGTAAAATAAATATCTTCTCCCTCAATTTTTTTTATTTCATAAGGAGTATTCTCAACTTGTTCAGCTCTGACTCCGCCTTTATTTGTTGGAATATAAATTTCCGGTTGCTGTGCGTATGGAGAACATGCAGAAGTCGCCAATGTTCCAGCAATTAGTAATTTGTTTAATGTCTTTCTGAAACTCATTTTTTTATGACAGAATTCGGGTTTATAAATTTTTCTATATTGTAGTAATTTAGTAGTTATGACATAATCATAAATGCGGGGTAAAGTTTCGCAAGCTTACTTGTTTCCCTCGCAAGCTCAGTAAAAAGGATTCGAACTGAAAACCACCCGCTGGTTTTCGATCCTGCAACCGTCGAATCCAATGCTATTTCGTTTACTCAATAGCAATAAATGCGGGGTAAAGGATTCGAACCTTCGCAAGCACTAAGCTACTGGAGCCTAAATCCAGCCCGTTTGACCACTCCGGCAACCCCGCGTATAAAATTAAAACAGGATTAATATAAAAAGGTTTAGAATCATTTGTTTCAACAATAGAATATAAATTCTTATAAACTTAAAAAACAATATTTTAAAATGGTAAAATCTGATTTAACTTTTCCTTCAGTTTCCCATCGTGGTCTCGCAGAAATGGCAAGGGGTTGGTTTTATGCTGATTTAGCTGTTCCTCCTATGGATTTAGCAAGTGCCTTTTTTAAACATATAAAAGATCCAGAAGTTCAGAAACGAGCTGTCCAAGAACAAATGGAACTCGCGAGAGAAAATTTACAAGAAATACCTACGTATGCATTTCGTTCAGAAAAAGTAACACGGGCATGGACAGCAGGAATTTTAATATATGAAGCAGAAGCAGGACGTTATCGTTCTAATGGAATTGAAATAAATCCGCTTGAAATTGACGGGATAGAAGAAATCAGAAATTATTCTCTTAGTGAAGAAAGATGGACTCTTAGAGAATTGCTTGATGAAATTAAACGTAATCCTCTGCATTCACAATCTTCGTAAAATTATTTATTCTTGCTTGCGAGTTCTTTTTCCTTCTGCTTGATTTTATCCTCGAGCTTTAGTTTTTCAATCAGCTCCTTGTAGCGGTTTCTTATCGTAACTTCTGTTATTCCCGCGATGTCGGCAACTTCCCTCTGTGTTTTTTTCTCGTCGTTTATCAGCGCAGCGACGTATAATGCAGCTGCGGAAATTCCCGCAGGCCCTCTTCCCGAAGTTAATTCAACCTCTTCCGCCTGCCTTAAAACTTTTAACGCGTCGTTTTGCGTTTTAGGGCTTAACTTTAAGACAGACGAGAATCTTGCAATGTAATCTTTCGGTGAGCTTTGCTTTACCTTTATTCCCAGTTTTCTTATTATGAATCTGTATGTTCTTCCGATTTCTTTTCTTTCCACGTCGGAGGCGGTTGCCATTTCGTCCAAAGTTCTGGGAATGTTGTATGTTCTGCATGCAGTGTATAAACAGGATGCAATCACAGATTCCATGCTTCTTCCCCTCACCAAACCTCTTTGAAGAACATAATTGTAAATTCTTGTCGCCTCGTCTCTCACGACATTCGGGAGATTTAGATAAGAAGAGATAACTCTTAACTCAGCCATTGCAAGCCTTAAGTTTCTTTCAATGCTTGTTGAAACCCTTTCCTGCCATTTTTTCAGCCTTAGAAATTTTCTTGTTTGGTCGGTTTCAAGTTTGTAAATATCAGAAATTTCACCGACGTTGGTTGTTAAGCCTTTGTCAAATTTTTGCATGCTTATCGGAGCTCCTCCACGCCCCTTTTTTTCGCTTTTGTCAAATTTTCCCGACAAATCTATGCCGGTGTCAACCATTTTCTCCTCGACAACCAAACCGCAATCATTGCAAATTAATTCCCCAACATTGGCATCATAATTAAGATTTACGCCCCCGCATTCAGGACATTTTTTGACGAATTGAGCCATTTTAATTATTTTTTAAGTTTAGCGTAAACTTTATAAATGGATATGGATTTAAAAGTTTTTCCTTTTCTGTTTTAATGATAAAAGGGTAAAGTTTTGCAATTTCGGTAAAAAGAAACATAGGGACAATATACTTCAGAGCAAAAAAGAAAATAAAATAATCTGTTTCATGTTTCCCTCGCAAGCTCGGTAAAAAGAATTTATAGAAATTTGTCTATTCAACCAACACGCCATTTAAAATTCCTTCCTGCGTCGGACGGTTTGTTATCCTTACTTTTCCAATGTCTGTCTGAACTATTGTTCCTTTTGTTATCACATTTTGCCTTGCAAGGAACCTGTTTGAAGGAGTTTCAAGAACATTTTTGATTTCAGTTTTTTGCATCCTGTTTTTTGTCATGACATTGACGGTTTTGCCTTTTAGCAAAATTACTTTTACATTTCCGCCTCTTACTCTGGCGGTTTTTCTTTTATCATCGCCGAGTTTCGGGAGTTTTTTCTGCCCGACTTTTTCATATGCCTTTTTCTTTCTGCTCTTTATATATTTCCCGCCTGAGATTTTTCTTCCTTTGTGCATTTTATATGTAAAATGGGTTATACAAAATTTTTAATTTTATTTTATGCATTTTATTTTTAACCTGATTATAGGCTTGATTTTTTATTTAAAATACTTTCTTTTTTGAGTATAAAAAGATTTATAAACAATTATATTTAAGGAACTATATCAGTGAAATTGATTTTTCACAAGATTAGTGATTAAAATGGTTAACGGAATTGACAGACCTTTGGATTTGCTGAATAATTCAAAGAACAAAGAGGTGCTTGTGTATTTGAAAGGGGACAAGCAATTTGTCGGAACGCTTCTTGCTTTTGATATTCACATAAATCTTATCCTTGACAACACCAAAGAAATGCAAAATAACGAAATCAAGAGAAACATCGGACTGACATTTTTACGAGGGGACACAATTATATTCATTTCTCCCGCTTCAACTGTGCTGAAGAAGTGAGGGAAAAAATGAAAATGGTTAATTCTCAATTTTCAGTTGATGGTTCTTACAGGTTTTATTTTTAAACAACTTTTTAAATTCGTTTTACTTATTTTATTCATGCCTGAAAAAATAAAAATAACTTTTCTTGGAACTTCTGATTCAGTGCCGAGCGCGAGAAGAAGTCATACAGCAGTGCTTTTGACTTACAACGGGGAGAATATTTTGATTGACTGTGGCGAAGGAACGCAAAGACAGTTCAGAAAAGCGAAACTTAATCCGTGCAGGATAACAAGAATTCTTTTAACGCATAAACATGCAGACCACTCACTTGGTTTAGTCGGCTTATTGAAAACTCTTGCTCTTACAGGATACAACAAAACACTTTACATTTACGGACCGAGAGGAACAAAAGAGTTTATGGAAAATTTTTTCAGAACATTCGGGAAAATTGAAGAATACAAAATTGAAATAAGCGAGGTTTCGGGAAAGTTCTTAGATGAAAAAGATTTTTATCTTGAAGCGAAGAGCATGACTCACGGCGTTCCTTGCAATGCATATTCATTTGTAAAAAAAGGACAGGTAAGAATTGACAAGGAGAAACTTAAGAAATTTAAAATTCCGTCGACGAAAGAGCTAAAGAAACTTAAGGAAGGCAAAGACATAATTCATAACGGAAAAAAATATTCCGCGAAACAATTAACTTTCGGAGAAGACGACAGGAAAATAACCTTGATTTATGACACTGCAATGAATGAGAATGCAATTACGCTTTCTAAAAATTCCGACTTGCTTGTCTGCGAGGCAACTTACAGCGACGAGATAAATGAGATTGCAAGAGATTTTCAGCATCTTACTGCGCGGCAAACTGCAGAAATTGCGAAAAAAGCCGGCGTTAAGAGATTAATCCTCACGCATATAAGCCAGAGGTATGAAAATGACATGAACAAAATTTTAGATGAAGCAAAAAAAATTTTCAAAAGTACAGAACTTGTCAAGGATTTTGATGTTGTTGAAGTTTGAAAATGGAGCGAGAGAAAAAAGCGATTGCTGCACTGGAGTATATTATGCCTATTCTAAAAAAATATAAATTGCAATGGTGCATTTCAGGAAATTTCGCATATTATCTTTATGGGGTTGAAAGACCGATAGGAAATATTGATATAGATATTGAAGCAGATAGAGATGATAAAAATTTTAAAAAATTAGTTGAAGAAAACTAAACAATTCGCTACTTATCCATTTCAACTTTGGATTGATAAAAATTATAACAACTGGGTTATGGAGCTAAATGTTAGTAATCAGATTCTCAGCATATGTCCTACAAAAAATCTAAAGCTCTTCAACAATAAAAGAGGCAAATATGAAATATTCTATAAAAAAGGTATACAAAAACCAAATATGATTTTTTTTAATGGTTTAAAAATTCCAGTATCTCCTAAATTAAAAGTAATAAAAATGAAAGAAGTTCTTGCATTCAAAAAAACTACAGACAAAAAAGACATTTTAGAGTTGAAAAAGCTTTTGAAAAATAAAAAATAGAAACATTTTAAATACAATTTCTTCTTATTTTTCATAAGCCCCTGTAGCTCAGCGAGGACACCCAAAACCAATTAAATCCTAACGGATTTAACATCGGCGGTTTCCTTCGCGTAACCTTCCCTAAATTTATAAAAGTGGATTAAT
>JBBSYQ010000025.1:0-16639 GCA_038045145.1 Nanobdellota archaeon | reverse complement strand
AAGCTTTGTTTAATAAGTAATTTCTGTTTAAAATTTGCCTCGCTTCGCTCGCAATTCACAAATAATTAACTGAAGAACAGCGGTTTTATATTAACATTGTCATCAATATGCGAGCGAATAAAATGAGCGAGCCATCTTGTTTAATAAGTCAAATAAAATGAGGACTTTCTAAACAAATCCGAAAAATAAAAATCCCCTTGCCCAGAATCTAACTGGGATCTCTCGGGTGCTGCATCTCTCCTGATTTTTTCCAGCACAAAAAATTCTTCCAGCTGATTCACCATGACTTAACTTTAAGTTCAAAATTTAAAAGGATTTATGTTGTAAAAATTATATTTCTTTTCTTATTAAACAGAAAATCATCTTTGCACATACTTTTTGTTATTTTTTATGCAGTCATATGTAATCATAAGTTCAGACGCAATATATCCCATATGCTCTAAATCACAGAGTTTTCTCTTAGCGATTTCCTTAATCATCTTCTCGGGATTTCTGCCCTTTAATTCAAGAATCATTTTATGTTTGTTGTTTACTATTCCGCAGCATAAAACCTCATTTTCAATCTTAACCAAGAAGTACCCTTTCCTGTTTTGATGCCAAGGATATTTTTTTCCGTCTGTAAAAATTATTTTTCTTCTCGGAGAAATTTCAATCGGTGAGGAAGGGCATTTTTTGTTCATTCTAAAAAAATGCAAAGAGAATTATTTAAGTGTTGTGAAAAAGAATTTTAGTGAAGAGTGTAATTGGTTGAAGAGGGGATTAAAGTTCAGAAAAATAACTATATTTATACAGAATTTCTAAGTCCTTTTACAATCTCAACCTCAGCTAATGTATCCAATTTGCAATATTTCTCTAATGCTCGTCTAACTCTTAACCTTTCCTCATTTGGAACATTTCCATAAGTAACTCTTTCAAACTCGTAACTTGCAATATCTCCTTTGCGTATTTCCAACTCATCGTAACTCAAATCTGAAAGAAGTGGAAGAACATATTTTATGCTAACAGAACCTTTCTGTTTTGGGTCATAATAATAAAATTTATCAAAGACTTCCATTAAATCCTTAATCCTTAGCAAAATGTTTTTATCGTGCCAATCTAAGAATTCTGGAAAATATTCGGCTCCTTCTCTTAAAACCATTTTTTCAAATCTTTGATTATAAACCAAAATATCTCCTTTATTTCCAAGATTGTCTTTTAATGCTTGAAGAAATTTTGGTCTTGGGTCGCTTGTTCCATCTGCCAAAAAGATAATATGTTTTAATCCCCCTTCTGGCTTTTCTTGTATGTGTAAACTGAATTGAAAAGGAATTTGCTGATAGGGTTTAGAGTTGTCAAATTTTGGAATTGCAGTGTTTATTGTTTCAAAATCTAAATAATAAAGAGGGTATTGTAAATTGTCTAAGAAGTGTTTAATTTGTTTTTTATCAATATGCTTCCCCCCGTTTTCAGCAAGTAACTTTTGGATTTTTTGCTTATCGTTTAGTTTAAATGAATCTGGGACTTCACTCATCTTGACAATATCTTCTTTGTAAAGTTCAACGGCTTTTTTAGTAAAAAGGTAACGAAATTGAAAGATATTATTTTCGGGGAGAGAGTCCATAAATTCATCCTTAACCAAATTATCATATTCCATTGTCTTCAAATCATCAATTAAAAAGTCGGGGCATTCACCTTTAATTATCTCCAACATATTTTCTGTTCTTTCTTCAATTCCCGAAATTGATTTTTCTACTTTTTCAGAAACATCTGTTTGAATTAGAAATTCTTTAGGCTCAAGATTTCCTTGCCTTACATATTCTGGATTAACATGCATCACAATGCACTTTCTTATTTTTAATCCCGACTTTTCATAGACATATTTTTGAAAGGATAAATCATCAAGGTGAATCTCTTTAACTTCCGTTGAGCTTTTGATTTCAATGATATCCCATTTATCTTCTCCCGCTGGAAAAAGGATATCTGCTCTTGAATATAAATTATCAATGAGAAAACTTGCCTGAAATATTGGAATTCGTTTCTCTAAAAACTTTTTTGTCTTTTCTATTTGTTCATTAAAATTTAATTCAGATAAGTCTATTTTTTCTGTGAAAAGACCCTGAGCAAGTTCTTCAATTAAGTATCCCTCCTTAAACCTAGCCTTTTCCATTTCCGTCGGTTCTGGAATCTTTGATTTATCATTTTTAGTAATCCATAATAGTTTTGCACATTGCAATCCAGAAAGATAATTTGATTTCGTTAAATTAGAGATTGCATAGTCTACATAAGCTAAGATTCTTTCTTCATCCATTTTCTTTGTTCTTAGATTTTCCGAAGGAAAATCCCCCTGCCCAGAATCGAACTGGGGATCTCTCGGGTACTGCGCTGCTTTTCAGAGTTCATTTAATTTCCATCAGCCCTGAGCCTTTTTTAAAGGAAGGGTTGATAAGGGAAACCTTGGTTTCCTTTATGTGGAATATCTTCTCCTAGTAAAATACTACAGCCAAGCGCTCTAACCACTGAGCTACAGGGGGAATGTTATCTCCTGCTCGTGTGTTTTAGCGGAACTTGTTCCAGCCTAACCACTGAGCTACAGGGGGCAATAATATAGCACTAAAAAGATTTTTAAATATATTGTCTATGTTTGTTTATGAAAGATTCCCTCGATTTAACAAGAGAGATTTTTGAAACAGAATTTTTAATGGCTTATTATTCAATGATAGAATCCAGATGTTTTCCAGACGGGGTTATTGATTATTTTTTGCAGCAGAGAATAACAAGATACAGCAATAAGTTTAATTATAACTAAGTTTATGTAAGATTAAAAATAATTAATATTCCAAATCTCTTTTCCTTTGTTCTGAAATGAAAAATGCCCTGTTTGATTCAGCTTCCCGAATTTCTCCGTCGATTTCATAAATTGCCGTCGCTGAAGGAAGAGCGAACTTTCCAAGCACTCCGACTTTGGAATAAATTACATAACTTAAAACTCTCGTTTCTCCAGCCTCAAGTTTTTCAAAATTCCACTCAATCTTCTTGTTTTTTTCATTTACTCTTGTTGGTTTCTCGCCGCCAAATCTTTCATAAATTTTTACAAGCGGCGGCAGTCTGTCAATGACATTGATTCTTTCGGCATATTTTTTTGCATGAACAAGCACCGAAACCTTAAGTGCAAATTCCCCGCCCGTCGCTCTGACAAAAGAAACTTTCTTTCTTAAAACAACGGAAGTTGTTGTGTATTGTTTTGCAAGAACAACTATTGTAACAATAAAAAATACAATCAGCAAGGGCAAAAGCCAGTTTGTTCTTACAGAAATCTCAAGGGTATCTCCGGGATTTATCGCCTTCGCCCAGATGTAGTAAACGCTCCAGCCGTCTCTTTCAACATTATCCGGCTCCGGACTTAAGGTTGTAAAAAGCCTGGAGATTATGTTCTTCTTTACGATTGTTTCAGAATCAGTCACCACATTGCCGTCATTCTTTTTCTCAATTATCTGCGTGTGAATTATCAGCCCGTAATCTTTTTTTGTCGTCGTCAAAAGATCTTTTTCCTCAAATTGCATTCCTCCCTCAACCTCTGCATTTTCATCTCCAACATTGACTTTCGCGTTCAGCGTGTAAAATCCTGCCGTTAACATGCTGAAATCTTCCCTGTTAAGTTGGATATTGAATTCTTTTTTTTCATACGGCTTCAGAGGGAAGTTCTCATCAAAATTGAAAAATGCCGAACTGAATTTTGCATTAATTTCGTCAAAATTAAAATTGACTTTGTTGTGTATGTAAATATCTATGGAATTTGATTCGGGATTAAATTTTGCAGAACCGATTTCAAATGCGTTTTTCAGCTCGACGACATTTATAATCAAGTCTTCAGCAATCTCTTCCCCGTTTCCTGCTCTTATGAAATATTTGAAAGTGTAAAATCCGTTGTAATCAATGTCTTTTCGCGGATAAATCATTAGCTGAATGTTTTTTTCATTGCTGTCGAAGTAAACAGTTCCCTTCGGAGCCATGCTGAATCCAAGGAGATTGTAAAATTCAAAATAATCCGGCGTTCCGAGATTTTTCACGCTGATGTTGAAAATCGCCGGCTGGTTTACATTTTTTATTATGACTTCGTTTGAACTTAATTTCTCAACATTAAGATTTATTGCTGAAACAAAACCGACAAGAAATACAAGAGTTATAAAAAATAATATCTTTTTCATGAAAAACTTTAGATAACTATGATTTTAAGTATTTCGGTTCTACCCCTTCCTTCCTTCCATGTCAAGATACGCTTTCGCCTGCGATAAAAATTCGTCCGACTCTGTTACAACTTTTCCCTGAAGTTCCTCAATCCTCGACGTGATAACCCATTTCTCATAAATTCCGCGAAGGAATTTTTTAAATGCAGTTGTCTCAAATTTTCCCTTGTAGTCTCTTACAAGAATGCCTTTGAATTTTATTTCCAAACGCCCCTTGTTTGCATCGACTTTCACACCGCCCTGATTGACTTCAACCTTTGTCATGCCTCGGATTATAGTAATTATTTCCGCCTCATACTTAAAATAATCTGTAAGTTCTTTTGTTCCCATCCATTTAATCTCAACTTCTTTTGATTCCCCTGTTATTTTCTCCTCGTATTTTGTCTCCATCACGTCAAGTCCGGTTTCCCCTGTAAGCCAGTTGTAGCAGAACAGATAAAATTCCTTAAAATCAAAAACTCCTTTGTAAACAATCTTGCTTGAGAATACAGTTTCTTTTTCAGCCATCGTTAATGTAGTTTAATTTCATCCTCTTTTTAAACTAAACACCCATATATTTAAATATCCTTCGCTGGAAGAATATTTATACTTTGAAAACGTGATATTAAGGTTAAAGATGGGGCAATATATTCCTTTTGAACGAATAGGAGAATTAGAGAAAAAAATAAGAAACGAAAAAGAAAAGGGCAAAATTCTTGTAATGACTGGGGGGACATTTGATTTATTGCATATAGGGCACGCTTATTTTTTGGAAAATTGCAAAAAGTACGGAGACATATTGGTTGTAAATGTGGTTAATACAGGGAGAGTTAAATTTCATAAGAGAGATGATGTAATTCCAAGGCCTGTTCACGCTGATGAATACCGGGCTTCAATGGTTGCAAAATTGGATTCTGTTGATTATGCAACAATTCATCCCGAGCATGGAAAAAGCCCGACAATTGAACTTGCAATTTTGCTTAAGCCGCACATTTTAGTAAGAGGCGAGGACGGATGGACGAGGGAGGGGAGTAAAGAGGTAAGGGATTATCTTGGATACAATGTCAAATTGAAAGTGGTGAGAAGAGTTCAGGATATAAGTTCAACGAGACTATTTTCTTCATTGAGAATTAATGAATCCTATGCATTATACTAAACTCAAACAGGAACTGCATACAAGCATTCCTTTGTCCCTGTAAAGCATGTCTCTTCCGCCGCATTCTTCGCAAATTCCGTCTTCAATAGCGGTTCTTTCCTTCGCCCTTTTAATTCTGTCAATTTTTTCCGCCTTTTCCTTTATTATTTCAAGCTCTTTTAATTCCTGTGAAACTTCGGGGTAGAAATTTAAAACATCTTTAAGCGTAACAATGCCGACAAGTTCGCCGTTTCTTATTACCGGCAGCCTGTAAAATTTAGTTTTCTTCATTTTATCTATTGCTTCTTTGATTGGTGCAGAGGGTTTTATTGTAATTATTTTTTTTGGGGAAATGTCAATTACCTTGATTTTTGATAAATCTTCCCTCGATTTTTTTAATAAAGCCCACATTACATCTCTCTGGGAAATAATGCCGACTAATTTTTTTCTGTCAGTTAAAAGAAGACTTCCAACCTTATTCCTGACCATTTTTTTCACGCATTCAAGAACAGTTGTTTCGGGTTTTATTGTCAGCGGTTCGCGCGTCATAATGTCGGATACGAGTATCTCACCCATGCAAAAACAAGGAACCTCAAACTTATAAAATTTGCTATGGAATTAAACACGATAATCTTTAAAAAACGCGGCAAGTTCTAAATTTATGGAAGAAAAATATGCTTCTGTTTTAATCGACGAATTATCAAAACATTCTGTTATCAAGCCGATAAACCGCGATTTATTCACTGGAATTTTAATTAAAACAGAGATGCCTGAATCGTCGAGATTTTATGAGGAATTGCCACTTAACTCGCAATTGTTAAACGAACGCACGCGTTACTATGAATTTTCGTTGAGAAGAGTTTTAAGAAATAAAAATGCCGGAAGAGATGAGACGTGGGCGTTAAAGGATTTATGGAACGGATTTCTATTGGGAAACACTTACAGTTCAACCGCGCTTGCAAGAGACATAAGAAAAAATCCGCGATTGGTTGAAATTATGCTGAAAAGCAGTTGTCCTTATTCTTTGCTTGGAAAACTTGAAACTTCTGATTGTGTCGAAACTTCTGATTGTGACAATCCTAAAGAAATACCTAAAAGAACATTATTCAGAAAAACAAAACCTGTTCTCATAATTCCCGACGCTGATAATATAGATTTAATTGAGATGGCAAATTGGGGGGAAATTCATGCCGTTTATGAAGAAGAAGTTGGAATTTTTTTCAGAGATTTTAAAAGAATAAATCCTTCAGAATATCTTCTTCAGGACAGGGAATATCTTGAAGATAATTAATCACAATAATCTTTAAAAATACTCTCTAAAGGATAATAATATGACTGACAAACCCGTTGTTCTTATGCCTGAAGATGTGCAGAGACTTCTTGGAAAAGATGCGCAGAGAAATAATATCTGGGCTGCGAAAATGGTTGCAGACATTGTTAAAACAACTCTCGGTCCGAAGGGAATGGACAAGATGCTCGTTTCCCCGACGAACGACATAATAGTTACGAACGACGGCGTTACAATTCTGAAAGAAATGCAGATAGAGCATCCTGCCGCCAAGATGATGGTTGAAATAGCGAAGACGCAGGAGATAGAAGTCGGCGACGGAACAACGACGGCGGTAATGATTGCAGGAAAGCTTCTTGAAAATGCGGAAAAACTTCTTGACAAGAAAATACATCCGACAGTTATCACAAAAGGATACAGGATTGCATCTGAAAAAGCTCAGCAGATTCTCAACGAAATTGCCATAAGAATAACTCCCAACGACGATGAAGTCCTTAAGCAGATTGCAATGACTGCAATGACGGGAAAGGGCGCAGAGGGAAGCAAGGAAAAATTTGCAGAGATTATTGTAAGCGCGATAAAACAAATTCAAAATAACGGCAACATTGATTTGAAAGATATCAAGATAGAAAAATCAAAAGGCGACGGAATTGAAGACACCGAACTTATTTCCGGAATTGTGTTTGACAAGGAGAAAGTCTCCCACGATATGCCTTCTGTTGTAAGAAATGCAAGAATAGCGTTGATAGATTCTCCACTTGAAATAAAAAATCCCGAGATAGACACGAAAGTTTCAATTTCAACTCCCGAGCAACTGCAGGGATTTTTGATGCAGGAAGAAAGGGAGATAAAATCAATGGTTGAAAAAATAAAGAACTCTCGGGCAAACGTTGTCTTCTGCCAGAAGGGAATTGACGATTTTGCGCAGTATCTTCTTTCAAAGGAAAAAATTTACGCCTGTCGCAGAATTGCGCGAAGCGATATGGAAAAACTTTCAAAGGCAACAGGAGGAAGAATTGTGAGCAACTTAAACGAGCTTACAAGCAATGAGCTGGGAAGTGCAGAGGTTGTTGAAGAGGTAATACACGGGGAAGACGTGCTAACTTATGTTCGTGGTTGCACTAATCCGAAGGCACTTACAATTCTTATTCACGGCGGAACAGGGCATGTTATCGATGAGATTGAGAGGGCGATAAGGGACGGGTTGGGAGATGTTATATGTTCTTTAAAATCAGGGCTGATAGTTCCTGGTGGCGGAGCTGTTGAGATGGAACTTGCGAAGAGATTGCGCGAGTTTTCGCAGGGACTTGTGGGAAGGGAACAACTTGCCGTCGACGAATTCGCTTCTGCTCTTGAATTTATTCCGATAACTCTCGCGGAAAATGCAGGACTGGACCCCATAGATATTTTGACTGAACTGAAATCACGCCATGATTCAGGAGAAAAAAATGCAGGACTGAATCTTTTCACAAACAAAATTGAAAATGTCGTTCAGTCGCGAATTATAGAGCCGTTGAAGATAAAAACCCAGGCGATAAATTCCGCGACAGATGTGGCGATAATGATTTTAAGAATTGACGATGTGATTGCATCATCCGGAAGTTCAAAATCAGGTGGAATGGGAAAAATGCCTCCGGGAATGGATGAATATTAAAAATTCTGATGATGTGTTATACAAAGTTAATGCCTATTTCTTTACAAATATATTCTTGCAAGGGCAACAAAGTTGGAGAATCAATATTTATTCTCAATGAAAAATTATTTCTATTTCGCATACGTATTAGTAAATTGTTATAAGAAGAATCTTCGATACTGAAATCTTCGATACTGAAAAAATTTAAGGGTTGTTCAGGTAACTTAATCATTTTTAATAATGATGCATCAACCTGCTCCCTTCCGCCATCTATTATCATATGCGGTTTTTCAATTATGTAATGTTCTCTGTATTTTTTCACAAATGCTTCCGGGTTTTCATTATAACCTTGCCTAAGACATTCTAAAAGATGCCTTTCATTTAAGAGGTCTTTTTTTGCTTCTTCATGATAAGATTCCGGAATAAATCCTTCTTCAAAAGATTGTGTTGGTTTATAGTTAAAACTTCTCAAGAATTCAATAAAATCGCTCTCGGTTCCTTCAAATTTTTCGATGATTTGGGACATAGTAAAATCTTTATATTTATTTCCTATTACTATTTCATGTCCAAAATGTTCTATTGCCAATTCTTCTAATCTCTCTCTTCTATTGTGGGGGTAATAAGGAAATTTTTCTTTCGAAAATTTTTCATAATAACTTTTAGAGATATCTTCAATTTCTGACTCAAGAAATTCTCTTGCAGTTGTATTTGTTATAAGCGGGTGGTTATAAAGCACTCCAAAATCTATTTTATATACTTCTTCTGCTAATTTTTGCAAATCTGATAATACCCTATCATCTCTAAAAAAATCTAAAACGCCCGGAGTTTTAAGAAAGGATGTAATTTGCGGTGTTCCTTGCGAGGGAGGTAATGCTGTTAAAAGAGGTTTTCTTATTATTTCCTCAAGCAAATCTAAATGTTTGATTGGAAATTCGGTGTTTCTAATTCCAAACATAAATCCTTCAGGTACAATCCTAGTCCATGATCCGTCTTTATGCATTAAAAAACGCATACTTACTTTTTTTTCAAATTCTTTTTTTAATTTTAATAGTAGTAATATCATTTTTAATCCTTCTTTAAGACCTCCCATATAACCAAAATCCTGTTTTGGATCATCAATTTTTCTGTGAACATATTCTGTTAATTCGTTAAATATTTCTTTTCTGTCTTTACTACTTAAGGGAAGAATAGCGTACTTTGCTCCAACTGATTCAGCAAGTCTCTTTAAATGCAATCTGTAACCTCCGGAACCTTCCAATAATATATTTCTGCCTTCAGACCTGACTTGAATCTTATGTCTTTTTTCAAAACTTAGCTGTCCGTTGTTGTTGTCGCCGACTCTTTTATCTGGATTTATAGTTATTCCGCTGGATTCTATTTTAACTCCACCAAAAGATAAATCAAGTTTTCTCTCTGATTGGAATTCATCAAAAGTCCATGATGCTTCGTAACCAACTCTTGCTATTCTTTTTTTTAATCCTAAATTTGCTGTCTTTGTAAAAGCCTTATTTAAAACGGGTTGAAGCCCTTCAAATTTTTCTTTACTACTATCAAAAGAAATATCCAGATATGGAAAAGATAATAATATATTTGGAGAATGGAAAGGGCCACCTCTAAATTGAATATATCTCTCAGGCAAGATGACTCTATTTTCAATTAGTTTTTGTCTTTCCTCTTTGGATAATTCTTTACCCTTTGTGCTTGATTGTAAATCTCCCACTAAATTTTGTAGCGACATGTTTGGTATATGATTTTTATATGATGATTTTTGATTCTAAATAAATTTCAAAACCAGTGTTTAAATTGTGTATTTTGTAATTATAACCCTTATCTCTAGACCTGCTATATTGTGACTTTTTTGCATTCATCTTATTTATTCTTCCCATGTCTATTATATAATCAATATTTATTTAAATTTATCCAAACCCTAAAATTCTTCTGAAGAAATCCACGATTGCGTTTATAAATTTCACAAAGAATGAAGTTATTTCAACTGCAGGACTTCCAAGGTTTATTGTCGGAGCGCGCAATAAATTGCTAATTTGTTGAGAATAGGTTTCATCGTCGGAGTCCTGATATTGATAACCTGTTGCGTCTCTTGAACGCCTGTCAGAAGGTTCTGGAGAAGGTCCGGGAGGCGATGGCAAAACAACATTGAAACTTACGCTCAAGCTTGCAACATTCCCGACGCTGTCGTTTGAATAAACAATCCAAGTATTTTGTCCGACATTTGCTGTTAAAGACACTATGATGCTCTGCCCGTCTGCGCAATTTACTGTTACAATTGTTGCTCCGTTGTTTGTTGAATATCCGCAACTGTCAAGGTTTCCCTCAATGTCTGTTGAACTGAATATCAAATTCAGCGACGTTGAACTATAATTCGCTCCGTTAATCGGCTCTGTTATTGTAATCACAGGAGCATTTATTCCTTTTAGTATTCCCGCTTCGCTGTCTGTCCCGATGTTCCCCGCAGCGTCGGTATCTCTTAAGTAAAGAGTGAATTGTCCTTCAGGCAAAGCTGAAAAACCCGCGATGTTGTTTAAAGTTATTCCATTAACCCATGCCGTCCATGTTACATTATCCACTGAAAATTCAGGAGCAGTTAATTCATCGTCGGTAAATGTTATTGCTTCATTTCCTGTTGCAAGATTTCCGCTTAATGGGAATGTGATGTTAACGCTCGGCGCTGTTACATCTGGAACATCATTTACATTTATATCAAAACTTCTCTCGGTGAATTGTCCGTAAGAATCGGTAACTCTTGCAATTACATTAAAAATAGTGTTTGAATTAACGCTCGGAGTTGTTCCTGAAATCATTCCTGCGCCTGAACTTATTGAAAGCCAGTTTGGAGCATTTGTCAACGAATAAGTCAAAGAATCTGTGTCGCCTTCAACTACGTCTCCGTCGGAAACATGCTGCGCAACATTGTATGAAAATTGTGTGTTTTCATTGGCAATTTGCGTTGAAATTGAAGACATTGTAGGAGCTTGATTTGAATCTGTTATAGTTAATGTGTAAGTTTGTTCAACAAAACTTTCCCCATCAGAGACTCTTACTTTAATTGTGCTTGGAGTATCTGAAGTTACAAAAGGCGCTGTTCCGCTGATTGTGTTTCCGCTCATGATTAACCAATTTGGTGCCTGAACAAGCGTATATGTAAGTGCGTCTCCGTCTGCATCTGTTGCAACAACGCCATAACTGTACGTTTGTCCTTCGCTGACAGATGTAACCGCGTTTGATGTTATCTGCGGAAGTCTGTTGTCTACCTGAAGGGTTAATGTTTTGAAATCAGAACTGTACGGATCATTTCCCTGTATTACTACATGATAAGTCCCACCATTGCTTCCGTAATTTGCAGGAGTTACTGTATATACTGAGTTAAAAGGCGATGTATTCTTGACTTCATTATTTTGATAAGCATGCAATTCCGTGTTTGAATTATATAATTTTACATTTACAATCATTGGAGTATTCATTGACAGAAAACTTACACGAAAATCCGCGCTTTGTCCTTTGTTTATTGTTTTTGACAATCCGCCGTTTCCGTCGCTGTTCCATCCCCCGGCAACAACAACAGCACTGACACTGCCTATAAAAAATATGCTGATAACTAGGAAAAAGAAACCCTGCAAAAACCTTCTATTGTTTTTTTTTGCATTCATATTTATATAAAAATTTTATTTTCTTCCGCCAAGAGGAATTGTTAATCCGAAAGATGCCCTTGTCTTATCCATTAATTTTTTTGAAAGTTCTTCGTTAATATTCTCCAAGCCGGGTAATTTTTGTATTTCTTCCCATGTAGGCAATTTAGAATAATTAAATCCGAGGTTGACACCCCATCCGTTGCCGGCTTTCCATCCAAATTCAAGTCCGGCTTCCGGAACCGTTTCCGAACCGTCTATGGAATATCTGGAGCTTCCTAAAACCGCGTCTCCACTTCTTATTGATTCCTCCACCAAATCTTTGTAATTAAAATGCATTGTTCCCAATCTAAAATCAAGAGTAAACCCTTTTGGAAGATTAAGTTGATATCCAACACTGGCGCCCGTCGCTTTTCTTTCGATAGTTTCTTTCCCGTAAAATTCCCAGCCATCAATAGTTTGATTAACCTCTTCTAACGTCATCTCTTTTCCAACTCCGCCGGTTAATCCAAATATCCAGTTGCCGGATTGTAAATCAATTCCCGCATACCTTAAACCGGATTCTTTGTTGGTGCCTGCACCATAATTAATGTTCAATGAAATTCCGTTTTCTTCCGCCTTTCTTTTTGGAGTTCTCCTCTCCGTTGTTCCGCTTGCATCAACTCTTAGCAAATCTTTAGTATCTGTTGAAACAATTTGACGCGGAGCTTGCTGTGCGTAAGCATTTCCTGCGGACAATCCCGTCGCTAATGCGCCGGCAACCAAAAGATTTCTTAATGTTTTTTTAGCCATCTTATTTGATTATTATTTTTCTTATTCCAGACAAAAATGGGATATTTATAAATCTTTCTATAATGTAGTAATTAATAAGTTATAACATAAATGAAGTATCTAAGAGTTACGACAACGAGTGAAAAAAAGGAAATAACGAATAAACTTACTTATTATGTTTTCTCATATATTCAGAATATTCTGCTCCTCTTTTTAGAACAATTCTTTGTTATAAATATTATTATAATAGAACATATAAAAACAAAATGCGCTAGTCGGGAATTGAACCCGAGTCACTGCCTTTTTGTTTATTTTAATTTCACTCCTTAGGGGGTGACTTGTCAGGGGGACTTTGTCCCCATACGATTGGCAAGGCAATATTCTGCCACTAAACTACTAGCGCGTAGAAATCTATCGGTTTTTGTGTTTTAATCTTTTTCTATACTGCTTTGCTGTTTTGTTCATAAAAGATTATAACAACTTACACCAACCCCTTTTTTTAATAATCTTCTAAGCAAATCTTTTGATTGTTCGCTTATCGGATTGCCAAGAACATTCAACATTTTTAGATTATTCAAATAAAAAATTGTTTCCGAAATTTCAGTTATTTTGTTATCGTGTAATTCCAAGAATTCCAAAGCGCCTAATTTTTCAACACCTTCAGGAATTTCAGTTAATTCAAGATGGCACAAATTAAGTAAGGTTATTCTATTGTTGTATATAATAACCCTACTGCCCCTGTCTCTCTCATAAATTTCTGACGGAATACTAAAACAATCTTCAGGATTTCTTTTGATTAATTCAAAGATTTGATAAATAGCATTTCTGTCATTTTTTGTTAGCAGGGTGTAGGAAAATTTCACAAAATGTTCTAAATCCGGAGGTGTTGCTCCCTCTGGTTTCTCTTCTTTTATTTCAGAAATTTCGCGGCTTTTGTTTCGCTCTATAAAATTCCTTAAATATGGGGCTTAATTCAGTTGGCATTTTTCTTATGTTTTATTTTTATTTAAAACAAACATCGCAGTTCTTCGGCAAATCTGTTTCAAGATTCTTGTGCAGTTCGCAGATAACTTTCGTGCCTCTTAGCGTAACGCAAAGTCCATAAAGAATTCTCATGGAATTAGCCGGACTTTCAATAATTTCCCTCGCTGATTTTTTTATCTGCTTCAATTCGTCTTTGTTGAATTTCAGTTCATTGCCCCTTTTTGAATTCAAATACTGCGAAATCGCGGCTTCCGTTATTCCCAAAATCTCCGCCACTCTTTTTTGGTTTAAATTGTAATCTTCAATAAAAATTTTTGCAATCTCTTTTCTTAATGCGGGAATAAGATACCAAACCTCAAGTTCCTGCGGCATGATTTTTTTCATTTGGAATAAAAGGCATAAAACTATTTAAGTCTTTTACTTATTATTCTTGCCATTTCATTTGCTGTTCCTTCTGGATTTTTGCTTTTTTGCAGGTATGAGCCTACGACAAAAAAATCCGCGCCGGCATTCGTGGCATATCTTATTGTTTCTTCATTGATTCCGCCGTCAACTTCAATCGCGATTTTCCTTTTCATCTTTCTTATCTCTTTTATTTTCTTTAAAGTTTGCGGGATAAATCTGCTCCCGTATTTTCCAGGATGAACTGTAAGAACCAAGATTTTGTTAACAGCGTCTTTATACTGCAGAATTTCCCGGGCGTTTGTTTCAGGATTTATCGCAATTCCGATTTTCTTTTTCTTGCTTTTTAGGAATTCTAAAATTTCCGCCACTTCTTCATGACTTTTGCACGATTCAATATGAAAAATAATTACATCTGCTTTTTTCCAGTTTTTTTCAATCCATTTTAACGGATTTTCAATCATCAGATGCGCTTCGTACTTCTTGTTTTTCGGAAGTTTGAAGTTAAACATAAAGGATTTGTTTTTCACAAATCTGCCGTCCATGATATCAAGCTGAAAAACTCCAAAATGTTTGCCGACTTTTGCAAATCTTTGATTTAATTCTCTCTGCGATTTTGCAATCAAAGAAGGAATTATTTTTCTCATTTTTGTCCGCTTTTTATTTATCTAATTGGAAAATGAATTTTATAAAAGTTTCATAGTCAAATTTATAAGTGCCATAGAATTAATGGTAACAGGGGTGAATATGAGAATTGCAATTAACGGGTTCGGGAGAATTGGGCGGAACATTTTAAGAGTAGCCATGAGAAAAAACCTGAATGTCGTGGCTGTAAATGATGTTCATGGTGTTAAGGATGCCGCTTATCTTTTAAAATATGATTCTGTTTATGGAAAATTTCCCGGGAGCATTTCTGTAAAGGGAAACAGCATGATTGTCAACGGCAAAACAATTCATGTGATTAGCGAGAGAGATATTGAAAAACTCCCGTGGAAAAAATTTAATGTGGATATTGTTGTTGAAAGCACGGGCGTTTTCAGAAGTCGTAAGGATGCATTGAGGCATATTTCTTCAGGAGCCAAAAAAGTTGTTGTAACAGCGCCGATGAAGGACGCAGACATTACAATGGTTCCGGGAGTGAACGGCGGGAAACTAAATCATTCATGCAAGTTGCTGTCAGTTGCATCATGCACAACAAATTGCACGGCAGTTGTAATGAAAGTTCTTAATGATTATTTCGGCGTGAAAAAGGCATTATTCACGACAGCTCACGGGTATACCTCAAGTCAGGCTCTTGTTGATTCCTCTGATGAGAAAAGCCCGCGAAGAGGAAGGGCTGCGGCAATAAACATCGTTCCGACGACAACAGGCGCATCAGAGACAGTTGTTGAAACAATTCCTGAACTGAAAGGAAAAATAAACGGCTTGGCTTTGAGAGTCCCTGTAGTGGACGGTTCAATAGTTGACATCGTCGCTGAATTGAAAAAACCATTTGACATAAAAAAAATAAACGCTGCTTTCAAAAACGCGTCAAAAAAAGAATTGAAGGGAATTTTGGAATATTCCGAAGAGGAACTTGTTTCGGCGGACATAATAGGAAATCCGCACTCGGCGGTTTTTGATTCAAAGCTTACGGAAGCGGAAGGAAACCTTGTGAAAGTCCTTGCATGGTATGACAATGAATATGGTTACTCGTGCAGAGTTGTTGATGTAATAAAACTTCTCGGCAGAAAGTGAGATGAGACTTAAAACCCTGAACAATTTAAAATTAAACGGGAAAAAAATTCTTCTCCGCGTAGATTTGAACAGCGATGTAATTAATGGAAAAGTTGTAGAATCAGAAAGAATAAAAGCCCATGCAGAAACAATTAAGATTTTATTAAAAAAGAAAGCCAGGGTAGTCATTCTTTCTCATCAAGGTTCATTGGGAAAAAAAGACTGCACAAGTTTGAAACAGCACGCGAAAATTCTAAGCAAACATGTCAAGATAAAATTCGTTCCGGAAGTAATGGGAAAAAAAGCCTGGCGCGAAATTTCATCTCTGAAAAACGGGAACGCTGTTTTGCTTGAAAATGTTCGCTTTCTGAAAGATGAGTTTACACCGTCGGTGAATAACTCTTTTGTTAATTTTATGAAGGAAATCGGATTTGATTATTACGTTAATGACGCTTTCTCAATTCTGCACCGGAATCAGACATCAATAGTTTCATTTCCGAAAATTTTCCCGCATGCTGCCGGTCCTGTTTTGATGAACGAGCTGAAAAACATAAATAAAATAAAGTCAAAACTGAAAAATTGCCTGTTTGTCCTCGGCGGCGCAAAAACAAAAGATTTGTTGCCTTTATTAAATCAAAGAGTTCTCACAACCGGGAAATTAAGTCTGGTTGTTCTGAAAGCCAAAGGATATGAAATAACAAAAGAAAACGGGCTGAATAACACGGAATTAAAAATGGCTTCTAAAATAAAAAAACATTTTAATAATCTTGAAGTTCCAATTGACTTGGCTTTGAATGTTAACGGAAAAAGAAAGGAAATTTCCGTAGAAGAGCTCCCGAAAAAACATCTTGTCTGGGACATCGG
>JBBSYQ010000024.1:0-10761 GCA_038045145.1 Nanobdellota archaeon | reverse complement strand
GTCTGAAAGAATCGAAGGCCCGGAAGTTTCAACAAAGCAATATCCCGTGCCGTGCCAGCTTTTTTCAAGCGGGCATTTAATTCCGACAGATTCGTGATTCTCATCGTTATTGTAAAACAAAACAACCCCGTATCCAAGCTCCCTCAATAAAAATGCAAGCAGTTCTGATTTCTCCCCGCACAATCCCTCATTTTCATACAATACCTCATAAGCTTTTCTCGAATATCCTGTTTCTCCGTTTTCAAATTTAATTGTTTTTCCAGAGCTTCCCCACGGAATATTCTGAACAAGACTTATTGCAATTCTCGCCTGCTCATTTTCATCATGCGCGACATTCTGGATTTCTGTGGCTAATTGCAAGATAAATTCCCGCTGTTCTTTGTTATCAAGATTTTTAAGTTTAAAATCAGTCCTGAACGGAATTTCATCTCCGTTGTAATAAACAGCGTCGGAAACTCCAGAGAGGTAATCAGCGACACCTTTATAGAGGGTATAGTCAATGAACTTTTCTTCTCCGTCAAGAAAATATTTTAATCGGATTTCTTTTACTCCTGTTTCATATTGCAAAACGCATTTCTCTCCATTTTTCATAATGTCTCCTGGACATCCGCAAAGATTTGCTTTTTCAACTAAATTCCCGTCTTCATCGCAGAAATAAGGTTTTCGCAATGAACATGTCCCGTAAAAACTTCCGTCGCCGCATGTTGGTTTTGCCTCTGTCGTAACTTTGTTGAAAACACCGAATGCAAAATACAGGAAAACGGCAACTAAAAAAAGAAACAGAAAAATTCTGCTTGGTTTCAAAAACCACCATAAAGTCAAATCCTCCCTTGAACTACCGCCTCTTGAATTATCAGCCATCTAATCATTAAAATTAAAAAATATAAAAACCTATCTACTCGAGATAAATAGCAGGTCTTCCAAGTTTGGCTTTCCCAGATTTTTTTTCTGGATCGTGCTTGTTTTTGTCGCTGACGGAAAAAATCTGAATCTCCATATCTGTTCTTTTCTTTATCTCATCAAGATAATCATCAAAAATATTTTTTTCATTCGGTAGAACATAAACAAAAACTCTTGATATTTTTTTCCCTTTGCTTTTAATTATTCTTAAAACATTATTTATGTCGTTAATAAGATTTTCAATATTTTCTTCGTCTTTCTCAAATTTTTTGTTTATTTTTTTCTCGTCGGCAACAGGCCATTGAGCAAGTGAAATAAAACTTTTGTTGCCGATTTTTCTCCAAAGTTCTTCTGTAACAAACGGGCAATAAATGTGCAGCATTTTCAAAAATGCTTCCGCTGTTTTCCTGTCAATTTTCCTGTCGGAAAAATTATTGAAAAGCTCTCTGATTTTAATAACCGCAAGATTATGCTTGAAATCCTCGACAAACAAGCTGACATCTTTTATCGTTGCGTGCAGCTTGCTTTCAATTCTCGCGTCGGATTTTCCTCCTTTGAACTTTTCAAAATACTCGTAAACTTTTTCAATGAATCTAAAACTTCCATGAGTTCCTTTTTCGTCCCAATCAAAATCCTTTTCCGGAGATGAATTTGAAATAAGATAAACTCTTAAAGAATCCGCACCAAAAGAATTTATTATGTTAAACGGCTCAACAATGTTACCTCTAGATTTTGACATTTTCTCGCCGTCGCTCCCTTTTACAAGCCCTTGCGTGAAATACCTTAAAGCCGGCTCGCCGAATTTTATCAAACCCAAGTCCCGAAGAAATTTTGTGTAAAATCTTATGTAAATTAAATGCGCGGTTATATGCTCCGGTCCGCCGATATATTGATTAACAGGCCCCCAATAATTTGCTTTTCTTGAATCAAAAATTTTCTTATTGTTTCTTGAGTCTGTATATCGAAGATAATACCACGAAGAATTTACAAAAGTGTCCATGGTATCTGTTTCCCTTCTCGCCTTCCCGCCGCATTTGGAACATTTGACATTTACCCATTTTTCATTTGTTGCAAGAGGATTGCCTTTTCCGAATTTTACCTCTTTTGGAAGTTTCACAGGCAACTTTTTTTCATCAACAGGAACAATGCCGCATTTTTCGCAATAAACTACAGGAATAGGAGTTCCCCAATATCTCTGTCTTGAAATCAGCCAGTCGCGCAACTTATATTGAATAGATTTTCTTCCAAGTTTTTTTGATTCAAGAAGTTTTATAATGTGTTCTTTCGCCTCTTCTGAAAACAATCCGTTAAATTCTTTGGAATTAATCAATTTTCCTGCGCCGGTGTAAGCTGAATCCATAACAACACCTCCGATTTCCTCGTTATCAGGACGCACGACAACTTTGATTGGAATTTTGTATTTCTGCGCAAATTCAAAATCCCTTTCGTCATGTGCTGGAACTCCCATAACCATCCCGCTTCCGTAATCAGCGACGACAAAATTTCCCGCGTAAACAGGAACTTTTTCTTTTGTCACGGGATTAATTGCATAACTTCCTGTAAAAACACCTTCCTTATCCGTGCTTTCAAATTCTTTTTCAGAAACGCTTTTTATTTTTTTCAAAAATTTCTCAACTTCTTTTTTTTGTCTTTCCGTCACAAGTTCCATTAAATCAGGATGCTGCGAACTAACAACCATAAATGTAACTCCAAAAATAGTATCTGGACGCGTCGTAAAAATAGGAAATTTTTTGTTGTTAATTTCAAATATCACTTCCGCTCCCTCACTTTTTCCAATCCAGTTTCTTTGCATGAGTTTTGCCCGTTCAGGCCAGTCAAGTTTTTCCAAATTTCTTAAAAGCTCTTCGGCATAATCTGTAATCCTGAAAAACCATTGCTCAAGATGTTTCATTTCAACGTCGGTGTCTTCATGTCTCCAGCATTTTCCGTTGATAACCTGTTCATTTGCAAGAACAGTATCGCATTTTGGGCAGAAATTAACAGGAGCTTTTTTTCTGTAAGCAATTTTTTTTTCAAGCATTTTCAGAAAAATCCACTGATCCCATCTGTAAAATTCCGGATTTGAGGTGTTAACCATTCTGCTCCAGTCATAACTCCACCCCATCGCCTTCTGCTGTTTCATAAAATTAGCAATTGATTTTTTTGTGTATTCTTCAGGATGAGTTCCAACTTTTATCGCCGCATTCTCTGCCGGCAGCCCAAGTGCGTCGTAGCCGACGGGATAAAGAACATTATAACCCTGCATTCTCTTAAATCTCGCAAAAATATCTCCAAGACTAAAAACAAATGCGTGTCCCATATGCAACCCCAGTCCCGACGGGTAAGGAAACATGTCAAGAACATAAAATTTCTTTTTGCCCTTCTTTTCTTTCACCTCAAAAATTTTTTTCTCTTCCCATTTTTTCCGCCATTTTGATTCAATCTGCTTGAAGTTGTACATAATAGAATTATCCTTCAGCAACTTTTAAATATTACTTTTGTTTATTTTTCTCATGCAAAAAATTCAGGCACACTTGCTTGGGAATGTTGTTTCAAGCAATTCATCAGAGGCTTTCTCTCTCCACAGCAAAAGCCATTTCGGGGAAAAAGTCAGCGAGAAAATCCAGTATTCCCTTTTGGAAGCATTGTTCCTCGCAGAAAATGGCAAAATAGAAATTTCTTCCAACAACAAAAAGATTCCTGAAAAAGAATTGTTGAAAAAATTTCAGAAATTTGATAAAAGAATAAATCTAAAATATCCTGTGTTCAAAGATTTAAGAAGCAAGGGTTATGTTGTAAAAACCGCATTGAAGTTCGGCGCGGATTTTCGTGTTTATGAAAAAGGGAAAAAGCCGGGAGAAGAGCATGCAAAATGGGTTGTCTTCACTGACTTTGAGTCTGCAAAACTCACATGGCACGAATTCTCCGCAAAAAACCGCGTTGCACATTCAACCAAAAAAAATCTACTGTTAGCAATTGTCGACGAAGAATCTGATGTAACATACTACGAAGTAAAATGGGTGAAACCCTAATCAATCTCAACTATCTTGTCAGCAATTCCAATATAATTCAAAGGGGTTATCCCCCTTAACTCATCTTTAATATCTTCAGAAATATTTAATCCTCCAATAAACTTTTTTAAATCATCAAATGTAACTTCTCTCCCTCTTGTCAATTCCTTAAGTTTTTCATACGGCGTTTCAACTCCTTCTCTTCTCAAAATTGTTTGAATCGCCTCTGCAATTATCTCAGGATGCTTCTCAAGTTCCTCTGTAACTTTTTTTTCATTTACAGAAATCTTGCTTAATCCTCTCAAAACAGAATTATATCCTATAAAACTATATGCCAAGGCACTTCCAAAATTTCTTGCTATTGTTGAATCAGACAAATGCCTCTGCAATCTTGAAATCGGAAGATTTCTTGAAAAAAATTCAAATAAAGAATTAGCAAGTCCAAAATTTCCCTCGCTGTTTTCAAAATCAATAGGATTCACTTTATGCGGCATTGTTGAACTTCCTACTTCAGATTCAACTGGTTTCTGCACAATCCATCCGTCGCTAACATATCTCCACATATCCTGCGCAAAATCAATTAAAATATTATTCAATCTTCCAAAACTATCAAACAACTCAGCATAATTATCATGCGGTTCAATTTGCGTTGTCACAAAATTTGGTTTTAATTTTATCTTCCTTTCTCCATTAAGTCTGTTGATAAACTCTCTTGTGAACCCAAGCCAATCAATTTCAGGATAAGCAACATGATGAGCATTGTAATTCCCGACAGCGCCGTTAAGTTTTGCAAGAATTTCAAAATTTTTTATCTGGCTTGTTTGTCTCTCCAATCTCGACGAGAAAACCTTGAATTCCTTCCCAAATGTCGTCGGTGAAGCCGGCTGTCCGTATGTTCTCGCAAGCATTGGAGTGCTTTTGTATTTGTCTGCAAGCTCTTCAATTTCTCCGCGCAAATTTTCTATAACTGGCAAAACAATATTTCCAATTCCGTCGCTTAACATCAAACCATAAGCAAGATTATTCACATCTTCGGACGTTAATGCAAAATGTATCCACTCCAAAGAATCTTCAAGAGATGTCGCTTTTAGCTTGTTCTTCATAAAATATTCCACTGCCTTGACATCATGATTTGTTTGTTTTTCAATTTCTTTTACAGCGATTGCATCTTCAAGGGAAAAATGATAAAGATTTCTGATTAAACTTTTCTCTCCGTCGGAGAAATCTCTTGTTCCAACTCCAGGATGTTCTGATAAAGAAATAAGATACTCTCCTTCAACTCTTAATCTGTATCCAATCAAGCCTTTCTCGCTAAACATTTCAGAAAGCGGCTCTGTAATTTTCCTGTATCTCCCGTCAACAGGACTTATTGCCTCAAGTTCATGCATAAAAAACAGGGGTTTCAAAACTTTATAAAAATATTTATATTCCCCTTGCCTCATTTTGAACATGCCTCAAACCGCCTCGGAGATAAAGGAAAGAATAATCTCTTTCGTTAAAAATAGGGGTCCGAAACTCCCTGTTCACATAGCAGGAGAGGTGAATCAAAGCATACTTTTTACTTCAGCTTTTCTTTCTGAATTATTCTCTGAAAAAATGATTAAGATGAGCAACATGAGAGTAGGAAGTTCCCCTGTTTATTTTCTTCAGGGGCAGGAACCGCAACTCGAGAAGTTTGCAGAATTTCTGAAAAGCAAGGAAAAAGAAGCTTTTAATCTGCTGAAAGAAAAAAAATTTCTCGAGGACAGCGAGTTGGAACCCGCGATAAGAGTTGCGTTAAGGGAAATAAAAGATTTCGCAATTCCTTTTAAAAAAAACGAGGCAATTTTCTGGAAATATCTTACGGCAGACGAAAAAGAACTTGAGGCAATCTTGCCGCAGGAAAAACTTGAAAAGAAAAAGATTATAGAAGAGCAGAAAAAACAGGAAGAAACTGAAAAGCAAGTAGTTGAAGAGCAAAGACAGAAAAAAGAAAAGCAACTTGAAATCTTTGACAAGGCAAAGAAGGAAAAAACCCATAAAACAAAAACAGCAAGGAAAAAAACTTCTCCTAAAACAGGGAAACAAAACGAGAAGTTTCTTGAGAAAGTAAAAGAATTTCTTTCAAAATCGTCTGTTGAAATAATAAACATAGAAGGATTGAAAAAAGACGAAATAACTCTCAAAATAAAAGTCGGCGGCGAAGAGCAACTTCTTGTTGCCTACAATAAAAAGAAAATTTCCGAGAAAGAAATAATTAAAGCCGCAAAAAAAGCCGTTGAATTGGGATTGAAATATTCTGTTCTTTCTCTAGGAGAACTTCCAAAGAAAATCTCAGAACTTATCTTGGCATTGAAAGACATAAAAGATATTGGGAAAGTGGAGTGAAATGAAAAAACTGCTTTTGACATCCGACGGGTTTGTTAATCCGATTATAGCCAAAGAATTTCTGAAGTTATTTGGGAAGAATCCAAGTGAGATAAAAATAATATTTATTCCTACAGCTTCAAGAACACCTGAAGAATTAGTTTATGTGAAAGAATCAAAAAAGGAATTAATAGGTTTAGGAATCAAAGAGGAAAATATATTTGTATTTAATTTAGATAAAAAATTAAATTATGATGATATAAAAAACTACGATTCAATTTATGTCTGCGGAGGAAATACATTTTATCTTGCTATGAAAATAAAAGAAAATGGCTTTGACAAAATTATTTCTAAATTAGTAAATAACAGCAAAGTTTATGTTGGAGTTAGTGCAGGAAGCATTTTAGCAGGGTCGAACATCAAAGTCGCATTGCCTTTTGATGAGAATGATGTGAACTTAAAAGATTTTAAAGGATTGAATTTAACAGATAAAATAATTAATCCGCATCATGACGAAAAAGAGGAAAAAATAATAGAGAAATTTGAGAAAAATTTTGGGCATAAAGTTCTGCGTATAAAAATGGACAAGCACTTTTAATAAAGGGAGACAAGGAAGAACTTATCCATTATCACAAAAACCCTTAAAAACCTCTCTTTTTTATGATTAACCATGGGCAAAATCAAATCAAAACTTATAAGAAGAACCGCAAACACGCTGATGAAAAGAGGCGTTGAATTCACGGGAGATTTTGAAGATAATAAAAAAATTCTTGTTAACACAATGCCAAGCAAAAAAATAAGAAATCAGATAGCGGGGCTTGTGGCGAGGATAAAAAAACGTGAAAAATCTGCAGAATCAAATCTCATAATTAAATAAAAGAGACTCCATGGCTGAAAAAACAGAGGAAAATGACAATGTCATATTCATAGGAATAAAGCCCTTTATGAATTACATAACAAGCGTGGTTATGCAATTTACGACAAAGAACAGAAACTCCGTGATAATCAAGGCAAGGGGGAGATATATAAAAAACGCCATTGATGTCGCAGAAGCGGTAAGAAAAAGATTTCTGAAAGACAAGAACCTATCGGTAAAAGAGGTAAAGATTGACAGCGAAGAGATGGAAAATAAAGAAGGAAGGAAGATAAATGTCTCCGCAATTGAGATAACTCTCGTGAGATAATCACTTGTTTTATCAAGTGATGATAATTCTTGTAAGACTCTTATTTGCCGACGCCGAAGGCGTTGGGAAATTGATGTTTACAGATAATAAAATATAAAATTATGTGATTAGTATTTAGAAAGTAATTATTTTCTGAAGAAATTTTGTTATTAATTAATCTGTTTTAAGGGCGGGTGGGAACTGATTAAGAATAAAAAATTCGTGCGGAATTGGGAGCAGAGGTGAGCAGCATTTTTTATTGCAAGAAACGAGGCAGTTTAAAAAACCAAAAAATTGCCAAGACTTTTAAATTGTAAATTTTTAGTAATTTCGTCTCCATAGCTCAGCGGTAGAGCGCGGCTCTCATGAATGACGACGCTTCGGCGTTCATTGACGGAAAATCTTGGATTTTCCAGTCTTGGAGTTTTCGTTAGAAAACTGCATTCACGGAAACTGAAATTTTCCAGTGTATGACGTCTTAAAACTTGAGAAAGGCCGAGGTCGGGAGGTCAGCACTCCCTGGAGACATTTGCGTTAGCAAAGGGATTCATGCGAAATCTTTGATTTCAGCTTGGAGACATTTTGAGTTTAACGAAAAATGGCTACAAAGCAGAATTTATTCTAGCCTGGAGACATTTGCGTTAGCAAATGGATACATTGCGGAATATTGGATTCCAGCCTGGAGACATTTGCGTTAGCAAATGGATACATTGCGGAATATTGGATTCCAGCCTGGAGACATTTGCGTTAGCAATTTGTAAATTTCAATAAATGGAAATCTAAAATATATTTCACACAAAACAAAAATTAATAAACCGAAAAATAAACCAAGTTTAATGGGGTTGTGGATTGAAAAAAAAAGAGGCATTTCTATTATTCTTCTTGTTCTGTTGGCTATTGAAATTTTTTTCATATCTTCCATATCAGGAAGCAAAGCAGAAACAAAAATTCCGTTCATTGCAACCGCATATCACTTCATCGCATTTTTCTTGTTTAGTTTCTTCCTCTTCTTTTCGATTAAAGGAAGCAAAAAAATAAGAATCCTTCATGTGATTATAACCCCTGTGTTCGCGGTGATTTACGCAATCTCCGACGAGATACACCAGTCCTTTGTCCCGTTAAGAAATTCCAGTCTCAGTGATGTATTAATTGATTCTATTGGAATAATCATATCAATAATTATTGCTTTTTTTATGTCAAAGAAAGCTAACCAAGGACATTAATTCCGTCGCCCCTTCTCCTCGGAATTATATGGAAATGAACATGATTCACGGCTTGTCCTGCTGATGAAAAATTGTTATTAAGAACATTAAAACCTTCTACCTTCTTTTCGTCAATTATTTTTAACGCAGTATTCTTTACGCAATCAATCAATTCCTGTCCAAGACTTTGTGGGAGATCTAAAAAAGTTTTGAAATGTTTTTTTGGGATAACCAAACTATGTCCTTCTGTTACAGGGTTTGCGTCTAAAACAGAGAAAAAATTATCATTTTCATAAATTGTTTTTCTGGGAATTTTCCCGTTGGAAATTTTGCAAAAAACGCAGTCCTTGTCCATAAAAAGAAAAAAGAAATGGGATTTAAAAAGTTACTTCTTTCTTGTATTGATAATTTTTCCAAACTTTAAAATATTCTCGCCGTCAATTGCTTTTCTTAGGCATTCTTTTAGATTTTTTATTTTTATTCTTGTCTGTTCTCCGCTGTCTCTCTCCCTAATGGTTACATCGTTATTTTTTGTGGAATCTCCGTCGATAGTTATGCAAAACGGCGTGCCGCTTTCATCATTTCTTGCGTATCTTCTTCCGATGCTTCCAGATTCGTCATAAGCAACATTAAATTCTTTTTTAAGTTCATTAAAAACTTCCTCTGAAATTTTTTCAAACTCTGGTTTTTTCACAATCGGAAAAATCGCCGCTTTAATTGGGGAAAGTTTTGGATTTAATTTCAAAATAACATTTCCTCTTCCCTTATCATAATGGTAAGCAAAAGTGAGAAGTGTTTGAAAATTCCTGTCAACTCCGAAACTAAGTTCAAGAACATGCGGGATAAATCTTTCCCTTGTTTCCTCGTCAAGCACGCTTAAATTTTGCTTTGATACCTCTTGATGTCCCTTCAAATCATGGTCTGTTCTGTAATGCACCCCGCCGATTTCAACCCAGCCAAGCTCATTTAATTCCGCTTCAATGTCAAAATGGTATTTATTGTAAAATGCTTTCTCTCTTTCATTTAATTCAAAAAATCTGAACTTTTCCTCGGGAAACTTCAATATTTCAAGATAAAATTGCTGCACCTTTGCCATATAATAAACATAAAATTGCGGAACTTTTTTTACTAGTTCGCCACATTTTATTTTTTGTACTCCCTTTTCTCTTTCATCGCTTAGCACAACATTAAGAACAAAATTTTCAATTGCATTAAAATTTTCATGTTCATTTATTTTTTTTGGATTGAAAAATATCTGCAATTCCGCCTGCGTAAAAGCTCTTTGCCTTAGCAAAATATTTTTCGGGGATAGTTCATTTCTGTAGGCTTTTCCAATCAATGCAAGTCCGAGAGGAAGTTTATTTCTTGCGAGTTCATATTGAAGTTTAAAGTTAACATAAGGACCTTGTGCTGTTTCAGGTCTAAGATATGCAATCGTGGTTGAACCAACACCAATTTGAACAGGAAACATCATATTAATCAGCCCGACATATTCTATAGAATTTTTGCATACAGAACAAACTATCTTATTCTCCTTAATCAAATCAAAAAGTTCGTCGGCATTTAGCCCCTCAAATTTTTTATTTAAATGCCTTTCTAATAAATGGTCTGCTCTTTCAATATGCCCTTTTTTGCATTTTGCCGCAATATCGGCGAAATTTTTCAAATGTCCGCTTGCGACAAAAACATTTTCAGGCATAATTTCAGAAGTTTCAATTTCAAAGAAATTATTGCTTAATGACAGAAAATATTTCCTCCATATATTCTCAAAATTTTTCTTCAACAAAGTTCCCAAATGCCCATAATCATAAAAACCGGACAAGCCGCCGTAAATTTCCGACGATGGATAAACAAAACCCTTTCTCTTGCAGAAAGTTGCAAGTTCGTCTATTGAAATTTTAGTTTGCTCTAAACCTTCTGTTTTTCCTGCCACTAAATCAAGTATCTTCATTTGCTTCTTTTCCAAAACCTCTTTCGCTTTCTTCTCCGCCTCTTTTCTTATTTTTCCAAGATACGCAAGCGTTTTGGTTTTCACCTTTCCATCAACTCTCTTATTTTCATTAAGGTAAAAATATTCTCTTCCTTTGATTTTTTTATTGACGAGGAAAGCCATTTATCGTTAGGTACTCCAGAATATTT
>JBBSYQ010000023.1:0-19826 GCA_038045145.1 Nanobdellota archaeon | reverse complement strand
TGAGTAAGAGTTAGTGTTTTTTTAATCTTTCTAAAAATGATGCGATTGTATTTTCTTTCATTTGATTATAGTATTCTCTGGCTACTCTGATTTTATTATTTCTGCCGGGAGGAGAGGGTATTAATTCAGAGAAAGGGAATATTACGCGGTACATAGAACTATCAAAGGCATTTCTTAAATTTTTGACAAGCTCTTCATAATCTTTTCTTAGGGGATGATTTTGGTATATTCCCTGTAATTCCAAAATTTGATAAGTATCAGTTTGTCTTATAATGTCTTTTTCAATCTGAAAAACGATTTCTTCAATGTTTGCACAACCGCTTTCTGACGGGATATTTGTTGAGTTCATTAAAAGTGAAATTAAAATATATATAAATATTTTGTGAAATTTTAGTTAAGTATATTTTGGATGTTGATAATTTATTTAAAGGGAAGTTATTTGAGATGGAGATGGAAAATTATCAAGAGGGGTTTGTTAAATTTCTGGCAGATTCAGGAATTTTATTTTTCCGAGAGGGTTTAGTTTTGAAAGATGGTAGGCCAACGCCTTATTTTTTTAATGCAGGAAATGTATTGGACAGCTCTAAAAATTTAGCAACACTATCAGATTCTTATGCTTCAATGATTAAAGGTGTAATGGCTAAGGGCTTGGAAGTTGATACTTTATTTGGACCTGCATATAAAGGAATTGCACTTGCAGTTGGTGCTGCTCAATCATTATGGCGAAATGACGGAATAAATCTTGGTGTTGTTTATGACAGGAAAGAAGAGAAGACACATGGTGAAGGCTCTACTTCAGCTAATTTATTTGTCGGGAATTTTCCTCCAGATGCAAGAACTTATTTGATTGATGATGTATTAACTTCTGCACGGACGAAACTTGATGCTTTATCAAAAATAGAAAGTTTGGGAAGAAGTGATATTTCTGTTTTCAGGGTTGGAATAGCATTTGACAGAGAGCAGGTTAATCTTGAAGGAAGAAATGCGGTTTATGATTTCACACAAAAAACAGGTATTCCCGTGGATTCAATAGTTGGCGCGAGAGATGCTATGAGATTTTTATTTGAATTGCGACATCCTTTAACAATTAACGGCGTAAAACAATCAATGCCACAAAATGTTTATAATGATTTTCAGAGGTATATGGATAAATATGGGGCGAGAGAGTAAAATGCAAAGAAATGTTGTAGACAGATTGTATGAAGCAATGGATGAAAGAAAGACGCCATTGTGTGTTGGTTTAGACCCGGTCATGGAAGAATTGCTTTCTCAATTAAAACAAAAAGTTACAGAGCAATTTGGTTCAAATTACAGGGCTGCAGCAGAGGCATTTAGAAGATTTAATTTTGCAATTATAGACGCTGTTCATGATTTGGTTCCTGCTTTCAAACCGCAAAGTGCTTTTTATGAAGGATATGGACCTTGGGGAATTGAAGCATTGGAAGATACATGCAGATACATTAGAGCAAAAGGAGCAATTGCTATTTTGGATGCAAAGAGAAATGATATTGGAAAAACTTCTGTTGCTTATGCAGAGGCGCATTTAGGACAAGTGATGCTGCCCGACGGAACTTTTGCAAGAAGTCCTGACGATTTTGACTTTATGACTGTTAATGGTTATTTAGGAAGCGACGGAATAAATCCTTTTGTAGAAGTAGCAAACAGGGACGACAAGGGAATTTTTGTACTGGCAAAAACATCCAATAAAAGTTCTGGAGAATTGCAAGATGTTTTAGTCGCAGATGGAGAAGAAGTTTATATGAAAATGGCCCGATTAATTGCCGAATGGGGAGAAGGAAATATTGGCGAGAGCGAATATTCAAATGTCGGAGCAGTTGTTGGAGCAACATATCCTCAGGAAACTGAAAAATTAAGGAAGATGTTCCCGCATATGCTTTTTTTAATGCCGGGTTACGGAACTCAAGTAGCAAAAGCAGAAACTTTAGTTAATGGTTTTGATGAAAATGGCAGAGGCGCAATCGTGAATTCAAGCAGCGGAATAACTTATGCTTTTTCAAATAAAGATTTTGCAGAAAGACATCCTCATTTAGCAGATCCTGAGAGATATGCAGAAGCAGCAAGACAAGCAACTTTAGATTCAATAATTGATATTAATCTTGCGTTAAGAAATGCAGGAAAATTACCTAAGTCTTTTTTGGGATGCTTAATATAAATCTTTAAATTCTCTTTTTTCTAAATTTCTTTATGTATCAAAAATATCTTGTGGTTGCGAGCAAGTTTGACAAGGCGGGAGTGAACATCACAACGCAGCTAAGCCAGTTCAGGAAAAATCCGATTCTCGCCGGAATGCAGAAGAATCCCTGTTTTGATTTTTATCTTGTTGACAAGGAAATTATTTATACAGAAAACTTGGATTTGGAAAAAATAAATCAGTATGATTTTATAATTTTTGCATCAAAGCACAAATCAGAAAAAGGGCAGAAGGCTTTGACGGTTCATGCGCCGGGAAATTTCAGAAGCAATGAATTCGGCGGAGAAAAAGGAAAAGCCTGCAAAACCTCGGCATTGTTCATGAAACAAATTTTTGAAAAGCTTAAAGCAAATGCCGACGAGCATTATTTGAAGGAGTACGATGTAACGATGGAAGCAACGCATCACGGGCCTTTGATTGACAAGCCGTGCATGTTTATCGAAGTTGGGGGAACTGAGATAGAATGGAACGACAGGAAAGCGTGTTTTGTCGTCGCGAAAACAATTTCACAGATGATTCAGGAATTCAAGGAGAATCCTTACAATGAAATTGCAATTGCTGTTGGAGGACCGCACTATTGCCCAAATTTTAATAAAATACAACTTCAGTCAAATGTGGCGATTTCGCATGTTATTTCAGAATATAATTTTCCTCTTACAGAAGAAATGATAAAAGAGGCGATTGAAAAAACCGAGGAGGAAATTGATTTCTTTTTGCTTGATTGGAAAGGGCTGGGAAATGCAGAGCAAAGGGAAGAAGTTTTGAAAATTCTCAAAAAATTTTACCCTCAATGGAAGAAGACGAATGAAGTTGGGAAGTGATTTTATTCGTAAGGAGAATAGCCTACAATAATTTTTTGCCCATCTCTTTCGAAGTATGAACGACCATGGGGCATTTCTATTTCATATCCGTTAGAGACACTTCTGGCAACTCTTAAGCCATCCATTAATGAATTAACTCCTTCAGCGCAAAATAATTCTTGTGCCATTTTCTCAGGTTCTCTTATAGTTCTCATATTTTTTCCTCCCAAAATTTTCTTTTTGAAAATTTCTGCACCTTCTGCAAGTAATTGTTTGTTACTTACACCTTTCCCATTATTTCTTTGAGCCCTTGCCATTCTTTCAAGACAACTTTCAATCAGTTTTTCAGTCATATCTTTCTACAAAAGATTCTATTTATAAGTTTTTATTTAGTGCAGAATATGTTTTCGCTCGATAAATTTTATTTTAATAACCAAGATTTATATATTTGTTTTGTTGATAATTATAATGATTGTTGAAGAACTTATTTTCAGTTATGGATATGCAATTTTATTTCTCGGAACTTTTTTTGAGGGGGAAACTTTTTTGCTTCTCGCGGGTTTTTTAGCGCATCAAAATTATTTATCACTCCCCCTGGTTATTTTTGTCGCCTTTTTAGGAGCGATTGCAGGAGACCAATTTTTTTTCTTTTTAGGACGCATTAACGGGAAGAGAATTTTGAACAAATACCCTTTTCTTAAAAATCATTCGGGAAAAGTCAACAGATTAGTAAATAAATATGAATCATTATTCCTCATTGGATTTAGATTTGTTTACGGCATTAGGATTGTAACTCCTTTAATTCTTGGAGGGATGAGCGATATAAAAGCGTCGCGATTTTTTGTGTTTAATTTTATAGGTTCTGTTTTGTGGGCTTCTTTAATTGCTGTTTTTGGTTATTTCCTAGGAGAAGCTGCTCAAGAGATTTTCGGGAAGATAAAACATTTGGAAATAAGCATTATTATTTTAGTGATTATTGCAGGAATTATCTTTGCAATTGCAAGATTCTCGTTTGAATCGTTTAGAAGAAGGAGGAAAAAACGCATGGTGGGATTTATAGCTGAATAATTTCAACACCTAAAAAATATAATTATAATGAATTTTGTAGATTTTTCCTTTTGTATAAAAAGATCAATAAAAATCTCTCCACAAACAATATTCTATTAAGTAAACGTCTTTTTTTCTTCCGATTTTTCTAAAGCTGAAAAATCCATCTCCCTCGTCAATAAATCTTCCGTCGAGAAATTCTGCGAGAGCAAATCCTTCATTCTGTGAATCAACTATTTTTAATCCATAAAGAACAGACGCAACTTTTTCAGAGTCGCCATAAAATGCTTTTTTTGAATCAGGAAATAATTTTGATTTCAGAAGTTCCATCCCCTTAGGAATTCTTGTGAAAATATCTTCAAGTGTTTTTATTTCGTTTAGGAATTTGTAATTCATAAAACGCCCAGTGCAGGAATCGGACCTGCGAGCCCCGAAGGGCACGGATATTTACCTTCCTAAACTCTTGTAGTTTCTTTGAGCACTGAACTTTCTTTTCTAAAGAAAGTTGGGGATTAGCAATCCGTTGCAATACCATTATGCGAACTGGGCATAAAATTAAAGAGAATTAACTGCTTAAAAAAGTTATTGAACGCTTAAAACTAATCATTCTTCCCAGTCAGTTTTTCATATTCTTCCCTTTTAAGAATCTTGAACTTGCTGTCAAATTTTGATTGCTTGACATAAGAAATTGTTCCTTCAATAACCAACCCTATTCCTGCAATAAGCCAAAACCAGTCAGAAGAAAAATCGTATTTCCCAAGAAGTTTCAGTGCAGTTCCCAAAACCATTAAAAGCCCGACAAAAATAAATCCCTCGTATCTTGCGATGTATTCCAGTCTCATCTTGCTGAAAAGAAAAAGGGATTTTTAAATTTTATATTAATTGCGCCCGCTATCTCCCGCCCATTAATTGCTCCGCACTAGACTTCGTAAATCTCAAATAATATTAAAATTTATTGTGGTTAACTTTTTTATCAGAGAAAAATCCAGCGAAGCGGATTTTGAACCAATAATAGCGAGGCTAAAATCTTGCGATTTTGCTAACCCAATTTTAATATAAATAGCGAGGGTGGGATTTGAACCACACGACCTCAGGGTTTCCGATTTCTCCTATTAAAAGGAGGGGTGACTTGTCAGGGGAACCTTCGATGCTAAATCCATCGGTATTTACTTTGTTTTGGGTTCCCATACGATTATGGGCCCTGCGAGCACTCCAGGCTGCTCCACCTCGCTATATAAAGACAACCAAGGTTTTCTTTATGAAACTTTCCTTTTCAAAGCCAAGGTTCTTCTTATCAACTTCTCTTTTTAGATGCTGAGTTTGATTTTTAAAGGTAATTGTTTGGCAGATTGTCAAGTAATCGGGACTTCCGTGAAAATCAGCGACGAGAAAATCACAAAAACTCCCGCGGATTTGACAGCCCCATTGTTTGGATACATTGTTAAGTTAGATGGTGCTATTATTAATTATCCCTAAAAAGTCCTATAGAATTTTGATAGCAATTACCTCAATCGTGAGCGTAGCGAACGAAATGTTTAATACATGCCCATAGAAAAAGATTTTCTAAACAAAGTTTATCTGAATTTTTTTAGGTTAAAGAATCATTTCAATATTTTCTGCAGTTCCCCTTTCTCAACCATGCTTGCAACTATGTCTGCGCCGCCGATGAATTTTCTGTTTATGTAAAGCTGCGGAATCGTCGGCCAGACTGAATATTCTTTTATTCCTTCCCTAATTGAATTGTCGGAGAGAACATCAAATGATTTGAATTTTACATTAAGATTTTCCAGTATCTCGCTGACGCGCATTGAAAAACCGCACATCGGATTTTCCGGCGTGCCTTTCATAAACAAAAAAACTTTGCTTGATTTTATCAATTCTTCAATTCTTTTTTTTAAATTTTTATCCATTTTGAATTATTCTTCTTTTGTTTCAACAGACATTGAGTGAAGCCCTTCCTCGAATTTGTTTCCGAGAGCGCGATAAACCATCCGGTGCTGTTCAACAAGCGGCTTGTTTTTGAACGCCGAACTTTTAACCACTGCTTTAAAGTGCATGCCATCGTTTTTCGTGTCTTCCACTTTGGCGTTTGATTTCGGAATTTCCTTTTCAATCTGTTCTTTTAACTCTTCAGAATTAACCATTGTTAATTATGTAATATGGCATTTATATTTCTTTTGATTAATTTTTTACTATAATTAAGTTTAAAAATAAACTTTTGATATTTATGAAATGCTGAAGTTGGGAATTGACGATGCTGGAAGAGGGCCTGTTATCGGTCCGATGGTTTTGGCTGGTTGTTTAATCGACGAGAAAACAGAAAAGGAATTTAAGAAACTTGGAGTCAAGGACAGCAAGCAGCTTACGGACAAAAGGAGGGAATTTCTTGCAGAGAAAATCCGCGAAAGTGCGGAAACTTTTGAAGTAATTATTATTCATCCCGAGGAAATTGACGGAAAAAATAAAGAAGGAATAAAACTGAACGAAGTTGAGGCGTTTGCCTGCGCGCAAATAATAAACCGGATAAACAAAGGATTTGGAAAAATGAAAGTGATTCTTGACTGCCCGTCGGTGAATATTTCTAAGTGGCAGGATTTCTTGAAAACAAAAATTGACAATCTTTCAAATCTTGAAATTTCCTGCGAACATAAAGCCGATGTAAACCATGTCGCTGTTTCAGCAGCGTCTATTCTTGCAAAAAGCGCAAGGGAAAAGGAAATGAAAGTCCTTAAGGAAAAATACGGCGACGGAATCGGTTCGGGATACAGTTCAGATCCGTTAACCTCAAAATTTCTTGAAAAAAACATAAAAAAATATAATAACGACGGGATTTTCAGAAAATCATGGGCAACATGGAAAACAGCTGCAGGAAATTCGACCCAGAAGAAATTAGAATTTTAATCCGCCTATCCCCACATACTATAAAAAATCTTTTTTAAATTTCCGGCAAGTTTTTCATTCTCTATGAAAAAAACACCACCGAACATAAGCGGATCTCTCTGCACAAGTTTCAGGAGAACTTTTTTTCCGTCGATGACATCACATCTTACAAAATCGGTATCAGCTCTTTTAACTTGAAACCTATCAGGATTTTTTCGATTTAATTCATCAAGAATTTTTGGGAGCATTATCCTCTTAGGATAAATTTATTTGAAAATAACACCTCTTTCAGTGGCATTAATAATGGCCCTTTCCCACAGAGTTTTATTTTCCCTGTTTGAATCGGGTTTGTGATAAATGTTCAAAATCTGCAAGACCTCTTTTTTTGCTTCATTAAAGCTTCTTAGCTGAATTTTCTTGTTTTCTTCCTGAGTTGTTCCTATCTGAAAAAATTTTGTTTCCCTGCCCTTTTCCCTGTCGATTTCAACTGCAATTTTTCTCACATTTTCAATCAACAAATTTTCCTTGTTCTGCTTTTCATCGATTAATTTTGACAAAACATCAGAAGCGTTCTCAACGTAAATTAATTTTGGCCGAGTGTCAGTTTCTTTTACAAATCCTTTTTTCTTAATCTCTTTTACCACAGAATAAACCTTGCCGAATGGAATTCCTGATTTTTTGCTTAATTCCTTAAGAGAAAGCTTTTGTTTTAGTAAAATTTCTAATGCCTTACTTTCATAATATCCAAGCCCGAGAAATTTTAATTCTTCAATCATTTTAATCCTAATATGGTGTGAAAAGTATTGAATTGTTTTTAAATATTGTTGGAATAGATTTTGTATGAATTTGGAAAGAATATTTTATCCTCTTAAAGACGGGGAGGTTGAGAAAATAGGCGAGAGATTTTATCTATTGTCCTCTGCTGTTCCGGAGTTATCAGAAAGAGAAATTTTTGTGCCGTTATATTTTGCAGTAACTAAAACAGCTCATATCTCTCATGATGATCCTGTAATAGGTGTGTATCAAGTTGGTGGTTTTGGAAGAACAAAAATAGACGGGCCTTTCCAATGTGAAGGAGAGGCAAAAAAAGCTATTGAAGAAAGGAAAGTACAGGTTGATAATGTTTCTTATGAATTCTTAGAACAGATTGTTCCTTTGGCTTTTTCAGAAGAAGCAGTAAAACAAGGTTTGAAAGTTTCAAAATATTATTTAAATTCAACAATAATTACGCCCAAGGGTTATGAAATACGCCATTCTCGTTATCATTTTGAATGGGAAAAGAGACATAAAGATTTAGTTTAAACATATGAAGATTCCTGTAAAAAAATAATAAATAATTTAAAGCACAAATTAAAAAAGGTATTGCTAAAAAAAGAAACTTTAGGAAAGAAGCAACATTATATAATTGTAAATAAAACTGAAAGAGGATTTTTATTCAATGAATTAAAGTATAATCCCGAAGAGCCATTTTATGGTGGCCCGATAGGGCCCTTGGTGAAACCTGAATTTTATCCGCATCTGTTGATATGTTCAATTTCTGATTTTGATAACAAGGAAGATTCAGAAGAAATTCTTTTTTCACAGCCGATTGATTTATTTGAGACAGCTCATCATTTAGAATGCAATTCTATTCATGATATTTTTAAATTAAACAGGGATAAAATCCTGATTAGATAAATAAAATGGAAAATTTTCATCTTCTTATTGACGGAAGCAAGGAAAGCAATTTAGTATTAGATTATCTAAGTCAGCAAGGAATAACGCCCAATGTTTATGAATATACAGAAGAACAATTAAAGGAAAACTTTGAACACCCTTTTCCCCTTCTAAATGGGAATTTATATGCTAACTCTTTTAAAGAACTACAAATTCCTTTTTTAATTGTAGATGAAGACATGGTTCAGTGGGGTTATCCTTCTTTTTTTGGTGTTAAATCTTTTTTGAGAAAGAAAATTTCAGGATTAGACAATGCAAAATTTGAAAAGTATTATTCGCCTTTTTGGAGGTTTCCTTCTCAGGATGCTTTTTATCCCAAAATAATTTGTTTTGACGAAAATCAGCAAAAATTTTTACAGGAGATATTAACGAAGCACCTTATGATTTCAGCTTATTAAATTTACATGATTTTAAGGGGTGGTATTATATCAGTTGCTGGAAAATCGGCAATTTAGAAGAGCTTGCAAAAAAACAAGACGAGAACGGTGTTATAAGAGATTCAAAAACACTGACTGTCCTTTTTCCCGACGAAGTCCAGATTTTAAAAGATGGAAAGTTTATCCCTGTTACAGATTCGCGCTGCATCTATCAAGTAATGTTTGAAGCTTATTTCAAAAAAGGCGAAGATATCTTCGGCATATATGCAGACATGACGGATTAGATTTAATCTTTAAAAACTTCTTCACATACTTTTTTAAAAGGAAAGTTTCATAAAGAAAACCTTGGTTGTTTTTATAATGACTTTCATAAAAAAATTGGTGATGCATGGATTCAAGAGTTTTCCACGCAAGACGGAAATTCCTTTTACACCTGAGATAAATGTCATTCTCGGGCCGAACGGAAGCGGGAAGAGCAATATTTCGGATGCGTTGTGTTTTGTTCTTGGGAGATTGAGCATTAAATCCATGAGGGCTGCGAAGGCGGGCAATTTGATTTTTCTTGGAAGCAAGGCGGCGTCGCCTATGAAAGAAGCATCAGTCGAACTGATATTTGACAACCAAGACAAGGTTTTTTCCGTCGATAAAAATGAAATTTCAATAAAAAGAATCGTGAGAAAAAACGGGCAGAGCATTTACAAGATAAACAACGAAACAAAAACAAGACAGGAAGTTCTCACGCTGCTTGCACAGGGCGGAATAGACTCGCACGGATTTAACATAATTCTTCAGGGGGAAATTCAAAATCTTGTGAGAATGCATCCCGAGGAGAGAAGAGGAATAATAGAAGAAGTTTCAGGGATTTCAATTTATGAAATTAGAAAAGAACGTTCGCTGAAAGAACTTTCAAAAACAGACGAGAAACTTAAGGAAGTTGTTACAATTTTAAGAGAGAGGACTTCTTATCTTAACAATCTCGAAAAGGAAAGACAGCAGGCATTGAAATATAAAAAACTTGAAGAGGACATAAAAAAGTACAAGGCGGGAATTATCAGTTTTGATTTGAACAAAAAAAGAAAGGAAGCTGAAAAGATTAACTCTGAAATTCTGAAAAAGAACGACGAAATAGGAAAGATAAAAAAAATTATAATTAATGCGCGAGGAATTATTTCCGGACTGGAATCAAAAATATCCGCAATAAATTCAACAATCCAGAAATCAACAGGATTTGAACAGGAGAAATTGAATCAGGAAATTGCAAACTTAAGGGCTGAGATTGCAGGACTAAATGTGAAGACTGAAAATTATGAGAACAAACTTTCAGAGATTAAAAAACACAGGACAGAACTTGAGGAAATGACAAGAAATAACGAGGCGGCGATAAAAGAAATGAAAAAAGAATCCCCTTTAACTGCAAGGAAACAAAAAGACATCGACGCGAAAAAGAAAGAACTGGACAGAATTGAGGAAGAACGGAAAAAATTTTACATGGCTAAGTCAGAGCTTAAATCACTTAAAGAACGCCTTGACGATAAAAAAATTCTGCTACAAAATTATTCAAATGAGTCCGATTTTCTGCTGAAGCAAATCTCCCAGATAAACGCAGAGTTGTTTGACAAGAAAACAAATGAAGGAAAAGTCAGTTTCCTAAAGGTTTCCCTCAATGATAAGAGAGAACTTTTTGAAACTCTGATAAAGAGGGAAACAGAACTTGAAAAGATTTCATACTCGAACGAACATGAAATTGAAAAACAAAACAAGCTTATCGAGAAAATTTCAAAGATGGACATTTGTCCTGTTTGCAAATCGAAAATAACCGAAGGGCACATTCACGGCATAAGACACGAAACTCAAGACGGAATAAATTTCCTGAAAAGCGAAATTGAAAATTCAGACAGGGAACTTAATGACATAGAAAACAAGAAAAAAATCCTGAAGCAGGACATAGAACAACTGAATTCGGAAATTTCCCGAAGAGAAACAGATTTGGTTAAAATTTCCGGAATGGAAGGAAAGAAAGAGCAGATAAAACTTTTGCAGGAGAAAACAGAGAAGCTTAAGGTTGAGATTTCCGGAATTGAAAAGACAAAAAAAACTCTTGAGAAAAATTTTGATGACAATTCAAACATTGAGCACAAATATGAGACGATAAAACTTGAAGTCCAGGAAATTTCGCTTAGAACAGAGGAGAATGTTGATTCCGAAATTTCATTCAAGCAACGAGAACTTGAGAGGGCTAAGATTGAACTGAAACAGATTTCTAGAACAGAGGAAGATTTAAACGAGGAACTCTCCGCGAACTCGGAAACTCTCGATGAAAAGGAAGAACTTCTTAGTGAAAAGAGAAAACAGGAAGAGGAGCTGACGGAAAAATTCCGGAAACTTATTTCAGAAAGGGACGGCGTGGAGAAAAAAATCAGGGAAGAAGAAGCGAGAATTTCAGAAAAAGAAAATGTGCAACGAAATTTTGAACAGGAAGTGAACGTGATTAAAATAGAAAAAGCAAAACTCGCCGCAGAGACAGAGAATCTGGAAACAGATATGCTTGAGTTCTCAAATATTGAACCGATAAAAGCAAGCAGAGAATTTTTAATTGAGAAACTTGAAAAAGCAAAAGAAATTTTTTCCAGGATGGGTTCTGTTAATTTGCTGTCTCTTCAGGTTTATGACTCTGTAAAAAAAGAATATGACATTATAAGAGAGAAAGCAGAAGTTATTGAAAGGGAAAAAGGTGGAATCCTAAAGGTTATTCACGAGATTGACTTTAGGAAAAAGAAAACTTTTCTGAAGATACTGAACGAACTTAACGAAATTTTTTCAAGAAACTTTTCTGATTTGAGCCAGAAGGGAATTGTCTCGCTTGAACTTGAAAACGCGAAAGAGCCGTTTGAAGGCGGCGTGAATATCATTGTTAAAACAGGGCATGGAAAGTATTTTGATGTAACTTCTCTTTCCGGCGGAGAGCAGACGCTTGTTGCATTATCGCTGATTTTTGCGATACAAGAACTCAAGCCGTATTTCTTTTACATTCTCGATGAAATCGACGCCGCTTTGGACAAGAGAAACTCCGAGAAACTCGCTGAACTTTTGAAGAAGTATATGCAAAAAGGACAATACATAATAATCACCCACAACGACGAGGTTATAACGAAAGCGACGAATCTTTATGGAATAAGCATGCATGAGGGAATCTCAAAGATAGTCAGTTTGAAAATCTAAAATGAAAAAAGTTTATTTGATTCACATGTGGGATGGAAATTCAGAGGAAAATTGGTATCCCTGGCTGAAGAAAGAACTGGAAAAAAGAAATATCAAAGTTATAACTTTTGACATGCCAAATTCCGAGCATCCAAAGATAGAAGAATGGGTTAAATATCTTGAAGAAAAGATAAAAAATGTTGACGAAGAAACTTATTTCATCGGACACAGCATCGGTTGTCAGGCAATACTCAGATTTCTTGAGAAGTTGCACAAACACAAAAAAATTGGCGGATGCATTTTTGTTGCAGGATGGTTTAATTTAATAAATCTGGAACCGGAAGAAATGGAAATTGCACATCCTTGGCTGAATAGCAAAATAGACTTCCTAAGAATTCTTGACCATTGCAACAATTTCCTTGCAATTTTTTCAGATGATGACCATTATGTTCCGCTTTCTGACTCTGAAATTTTCAGGAAAGATTTATATGCAAAAATAGTGATTGAAAAGAAAAAAGGACATTTCACAGAAAAAACCGAGCCGTCAATTCTTGCAGAAACTTTGAAATTTTTGAAGATAAAATAGTTAGAAAATCCCTAAATTATTAACTTATTAGAAAAGTTGAAATCAATACAATCATTTACCTCGCTGCGTTCGGATTAATTTAAATTATTAATGTAAAACCCACAATATTTTTTAATTAATATTCTCTGTAAATAGTGAATGAAATGAACCATTTTATTTAGAAACGAAGTTAAACCTTAATTGCTTTTTAAACAAAGCCCCATTAGATATCCTATCTGTTATTTTTATTTAAATATTTTTTTGCTTTTTCTCCGAGAAAACTGATTATGCTTCCGCTGTAAACAACAGCTATGTCTGAAATCATGTTTTCCAAAGATTCATCGTATATTGAAGTGTTGTGCTCAAATGATTCCCATCCTATGTTGAAGAAAGTTGCGGCTGTAATTCCTGCAATAACTCCGCGAAAACCGCCGCCGGCTTTTCTGTAAGCAAGTGTTCCGACGCCTGCGCCGATTGCGAGATGCTCAATTGAATTATATTTATTCAAATCAAAGCCAAGAGAATTAAATGCCACTTGCGCTATTTTGCCTGCAATATAAAGCGAGGTAAAATTAAAACAACTATTTTGCAAGTCAGCATCATTGATAATTCTTTTTAGAGATTTCTTTGACATATTATCTTAAGAATTTTCCCTTTCTTTCTAAATCTTCTTTTAATTCCCCTATATTTTTAAGGGTAAGATGAGATAGGTTAATTTTAATTCTTACATCCATTTTATCCAAAATCTTCAGGATTTCTATAAAATTCTCTTAATTCTGGAACATCCTCTAAGAGTTTTTTTCCCACTAAAATGCGCTTTCTGTCTCCTAATTCAATATGAGCAACTTTTCTATAATTTGCAGGATTTTCAACTTCTTCTTGTGGTTGCATGAACCCCCATTGTCCAGGAAAGTCAGGACTTTTTGGACTTCCCTGCGATTTTAATTCAAGCAAGCCATATTCATCTCCATCTGAAGATTGTTCAGGAAGTAAATCAACTATATAATTGACTCCCGGAGTTATTGAAAATCTTGTTCTTGTTTCATTACCTAAGAGGATATCTCCTCGTTGATATTGTGAACTCATTTTTCCCCCTTGTGTTCGATTTTGTATTTCATTTTGATTTTATCTTTCCAACTATTAAAAAATTGTTAAAATAAAAAAAATTTAGTAATAACTTTCTCCGAGTTCTTCCGCCTTTGCAGGTTTCCTTGTGACAAGTATAATCAGCACAATAAGCAACACGAAGAAGACTATTGTAAGTATTGACGCGAATGCAACGAACGAATTGCTTGTTGTTCCGTCGGCAGTTGCGCTAAGAGTTACAGTCTTCAAAAGTTCGCCGTCTGCAGAGAAAACATCAACATCATAACTATATGTTCCCGCTGCGTTTGCTCTTACGCTGGCTGTAATTGTTTTGCTTGAACCAGCCGGAATAATTGCAAGAGATTCACTCAATGTTACTGAAACAGCGTTGCTTGCCTTTGGAATCAGTCTTAATACCATCAATTCGCTTGTTGGATTTAAGACAAAGATTTCGTTTCCGTTGGCAATTACATTGCTTTCAAGCGCATTTTTTACAACTATCTGCTTAACTTTGCTTGAAACCATGTCGTTGTTTTCAACTGTTACCTCAAGCGTGTAAGTTCCTTCACTTATTGCAAAAGGAATCTCAAGAAAGAGTCTTCCTGTTGTGAGGTCTTTGTCGTCGGTGTTCTCTATTGCCACGATATCCCCGAAGTAAGCTTTTCTTTCTATGTTAAGTTCAGAGATTCTGGCAGTTACATACAAGTCATTAAGCCGGTTGTATCCCGTGTTTTTCAGAACGATGTCAATTGGGAATAATTTTCCCGCTTCAACAGTGCTTGGAGTAGTTATCGACATTAATGCGGCGTTGTACGCAGGTCTTTGGACTCTCAATGTTATTTCCGGGTGAGTTGTTGTGAAGTCTTCGTTTTCTATTTTGATGTTCAAAGCCAGATTATCACTGACTTCATCCTGAAGTTCGTAAGGAATTCTTATGTTTGCTATTCTTGAATACCTTTTTCCGACTTCAACATCACCGACAAAAACAATTTCTTGAGCGTCTGATTTAGTTCCCTGCAGTTCAACTTTTATCCTGACATCGGAAGCATTCTGAAGAGCTTCGAATGTTATTTCAACAGGAATCATTTCTCCTGCAACAACACTTATGTCTTCACTTCCCGTGTCAAAAATTCCCTTAACTTTCACAGATTCAACTGTTGCCAAGGGATTTGTAGAAGCACTTAATGCAGCAACTAACAGCAAAATGCTTGCTATTGTCACGAAAGAAATCAAAAGTTTCTTTGTATCCATTTTTAATTTCATTTTATTTATTTGTACAGAAAACAAAGTTTTCTATAATTTTCCTACGTAAAAACTACTTTATAAACTTTATGGTAATAACAAAAATACGTAATTCTGTAGTACTCACTGTTAGGAACAGGAAGTGTTATTTTGTTTTATAGAGGAAGATTTATAAAAATTTAATATTAATAAATTTATGGGAGGGGGATATCATTGTGGAGATGTTAGATTTAAAGTAACGGGAAAACCTTATTGGGTTGGCGCTTGTTATTGTGTTGATTGCCGGAAAATTAGTGGTTCTCCATTCACGATTTTTGCAGGATTCAACAAAAAGAATTTTAAGATATTAAAAGGAATCCCAAAAATTTATTCTTCATCAAAAAATGTGCGACGTTCTTTCTGTGAAAATTGCAGTTCGCCAATAACTTACACTTATGTAAATTCTCCTGATAATGATAAAGTTTTCATTCCAATTGGCGTCTTTGACAATCCTTCTAATTTTAAGTTGGAAGAACATATTTGGACATCACAAAAACTGCCTTGGATAAAAATCAATGATAATTTGCCACAGAGCAACTAAATTAAATCTTCCCATAAATCCTCAACGCCGCAATTGTGTCCTCAATTGGCTCGGGGCTTTCATTGATGATTGTTATATTTTTGTCTTTTGGAAGATGAGAAATTAATTTTCTTAATTCTTCCTCTTTTGTTTTTATATGATTCTTCTCTCCTTTTTCTCCGTAATTTATTCCAGAGAATTGAATGTGTATTTCGTCAAACTCCTTGAACTTTTCAAACACTTCCTTGAATTTGTAATCTTTTTCTCTCGCGAGAATGTGCGCGAAGTCAATGCAAAAACTACATCCTGTTTCTTTCACTAAATTGTAAGTTTCATCAACACTTCCGAAGACATTTACCCTCCCTGTTGTTTCAATTGCTATTTTTGTCGTGTATTCTTTTTTCTTTCTCTCTTCTTCAAGTTCAAGCAATTCTTTTTTTATGTTTTCATAAGCTTCTTCTTTGCTTCTCTTCCCGTAAAATCCTGGATGAATTACAACTTTTATTGCTCCAAGCCAGCTTCCGACTTTGCAACATTCCAAAATCCGCTCTTTGCTTTTCTTAAGTTTTTCATCATCCTCTGAATTGAGATTAACCCAGTAAGGTCCGTGAATGCTTAATTGGATTCCAAGTTTCTTCGCAGCGTCCCCGATTTTTTCAGCATCTTCTTTTTTCTTTATGTAAGGTCCGTAAGTGAATGCAATTTCACAAGCAGTAAAACCCAAATTTTTGTACCTTTCCAAATTTGAAATTGCTTCTTTAACACTTCCCAAACCAGCCGGACCGAATTTTACTGACATGAAAATTAGAATAATCAATAGTTTTAAATAGTTTTTATCAATAAATGTTATATGAGAAATTTTAATATAATTATAGAGAAAGGCGAGGATGGTTACTTGCTTTCAGAAGTAGTTGAACTTCCCGGATGCCATACTCAGGCAAAAGACATGAATGAACTTATTAAAAGAACAAAGGAAGCGATTTCTCTTTATTTGAAAGAAGGAGATATAGAACTGGAAACTAATTTTATAGGTATACAAAAGATAGAGGTTTAAATGGCGAGATTGCCTCAAATAACTGCCCGAGAGTTTATTAAAATTCTTGAGAAAATTGGATTTAAAATAATGAGACAGGAAGGAAGTCATGTATTTCTTAGAAATGAAAACGGAAGAACAACCGTAGTTCCTAATCATCCCGGAGAAAAAATTGATAGAGGATTGCTAAACAAGATTATCAAAAAAGATGTTGGAATTACAAGAGAGGAATTTGAAAAATATTATTAGTAAGAAAGTTGTCCTCTTGTCTCAAAACCATAATCGCCTTGATTAAAATAATCATAATCAATTTTTCTGTATTCCGGAGGTAATGATATATCAACTGAAAATTCCTCATTCCCACAAACTCCCTGAATTACAAAACCCATGTTATTTGGCTCAAACCTTTTAACATTAATCTCCTCTCCTTTTCCACAAACATCCAAAACTTTTATAGAGATAAACCCCTAATAATTTTTAATTTCCACATTCGGGTTTGCAAATGCAAGAGAACTCAATTCAAGAAAAACTCCTCTAATCGCAAGAGCCCTTTTTACTAAACTCATTTTCAATTATCAATTACAAATTTATGTATTATAAAGATTTATGAAAAAAAGACTTTGTTTAGAAAATCCCGATTTTTATTAGGTTATTAAACATATTGCGTTCGCACTAATGTGCTCACGATTGATGAATAATTTTTAATCACAAATCCCTTCGGTGTTTTACATTAACCGCCTTTACAATTTTCGAACGAGCGTGGCAAGTGAACCTCTTTTATATTTGCTAATATTAAAATTATGAAAAGAAAAAGTTTATATATATATATATATATCATATAATTTCTACAATGAAAAAGAATGTAATGTGGCTAATCATTGGATTAGTTGTTTTAGTTGTTCTTGTTGGAGGATATTATTTTATTATGAATAGCAATCAAACTGGTTCCGGACAAAATCAAGAAAACTCAAATCAGCAATTAAGTTCTGATGAAGAATCATATCAGTTTTTTTCAAAGGCAGTAGATGAATTAAAAAATAATTTAAATGGATAATGAAAAATAAAAAATTTATTGGAAGTTTGTTTTTTATTGGAGTTTCTCTTTTAACATTTGTAATCTTAATAAATTATGCACAGGGCGATGAAAATAATATCAATCCATCAAATTCTTTTTTAACATACTTTGATGTAAAATATATTGATTCAATTGTTTTTGAACAGGCAACTCTTGGAGAATATTGCGATGAGCAAGTTGATGTAATCAACGGAATATCTACATGTTCATCTGGTTCTACAAAGCAGATTATTACAGGATATGCTGTCTTAAAATACAACACACAAAAAATTCTTGAGAATTTACCAGAATCTAAAAAAGAAGCTGTTTCAGAAGACCCCACTTTAATTAGTAGAAATTATGAAAAATCCTATCCTTTCCCAATTATTATAATCGATGATGAAGCATATATCGGTGCTGTTTCAGGAGGATATGCTCCTTCTGTAGGAACTGAAAAATTAAGGGCAGTAATAAGAGATGAATCATCAGTAACTCAAGATGCTTCTGGGATTTCATCTAGTGCTTCTTCTTCCGGTGGTGTTTGGAATGGTTATGAGAATTTTTTAAAATCAAGAAGAGAGCCCAGTAGTGAGAGTGCATTGGATAGAGAAACAGGAGAAAGCTGGAATGAGTGGAGTATTACCTCTTTGACTCTTCCTGACGGGCTTGGGCTAAGAAACAGTGTTTTATACCATGAAACAATAACCCAGAATGAAAATTCTTACACTCACACATCAAATTTTGAAAACCTTTATTTTGTTGATTTAGATTTATCTTCTCCAGAAGCAAAAGAAATCCAATCCCCTCTTGGCGGCACTATAACTAATGAATATTATAATGTAGAAGGGGTTTCCTACAAGAAATATACTCTTTTCGATGTTACAAATACAATAAAGAATTTAGAAATAAAAAAATAAAAGAAAAAATTCCCCCTTTTTCAGAGGTTGATTAATCAAAGTGATAAAAGTTTCACTTTTTCGCTTGTCGCTGCGAAATTGGATGCAACAATTATTTGAATGTTTGCTTCTTCCGCCGAACTGATTATTGAGGATGTCGCAGTGCCGTCAATAACAACCGCATAAACATTGTTTTCTTTTTTCAAAGCGCCGTTTACGCTTCTTGATGAAACGCTTTTCATTTCTTCAAGGTTTTTGTTCAGGAGAATCGCTTTTCCCGTGCTTTGATTTTTTCCCGAAATTTTTCTCAATTTTTCCGTTTCATCCCCGCTTGATTTTTCGTTCGTTTTTTCAGTTAGTTCTTTCGTAACTTCGGAAAGTTTTTCCTCGAATCTCTCCTCGGAAAATCTCCTGTCGCGGAAAAATTCATTGATAGGAACCCTTTTTCTCAAGCACATCCATATCTCCTTGCCTTGGAGTTCCTCAACTTCCTTGCCGTCTGGAGCAACTGCGATGTACTTGATTCTTGCGTTGTCAAGGACATTTCTCACTATGAGCTTTCCGCCCCTGTCGCCGTCGACAAACAAGGTAAGCTCTTTTTCCTCTCCAAGATGTTTTATCGCGTCAGGGAGTTTTGTTCCGTTCATTCCTATGACATTTTTTATGCCGTTTTTCATCAAATTTACGACATCGGCTCTGCCTTCCACGACAATGACTTCTTTGCCTGAAATATCCCCGCAAGGAAGTTTTTCACTGCCGTATTCTGCAATGCTTGATGCCTTTGAATAATCCTTGATTTCATTTGATATTTGCCTTGAATCAGTTGAACCTTGTATTTCTCCCATGAGTTTTTTGGCTCTTTCAATTATGTAATCTCTCTTGCTTCCTCTGACGTCTTCAATTCTTTCAACTTCTATTTGCGCGTCGCTCGGACCGATTCTTTCTATTGTTTCTATCGCTGCGCCGATGAGGGTTGTTTCAGATTGGTCAAGCGCCGTGGGAATTTTTATTTTTCCCGTAGTTTTCTTGTCCCTTCTTTCCAACTCAACTTCTATTCTTCCTATTTTCCCTTCTTTCTGCAATTCGCGCATTTCCAAATCACTTCCGAGAAGTCCTTCTGTCTGTCCGAAAACAGCGCCTATGACATCTGGCTTGTCAACT
>JBBSYQ010000022.1:0-5543 GCA_038045145.1 Nanobdellota archaeon | reverse complement strand
AATGTGCTGGACAATTTCCTTGGGTTCGACATCGACGGCATACACGACAAGTTTTGCGGTTCCCCTTTCTATTGCTTTCGTAACTTCGTTTGTGCCTTTCTCTATCTTTCCTGTTTTTCTTGCCTTTTCTATTATTGAATAAATATCTAAAGCCATTTTTATATTAGAGAAGAAATAATTCTCCTCGCGTTTAGTTCATCGGATAATTTAGTGAAAAGAAATGAGTTTTTAAAGTTTCTTGTTAGTTATTAAAATATACATTGTCTACAAAACAAGGTTGAGAAAATTTGTTTGACGATGGCGTGATTCTCAAATTTGAATCTCTTCTTTTTAACTGATAATTTACCCACCCTTCATCTACGCCCATGGACGGATATTTATACACTTTTAATGAATCTAGAAATTTCATATTTTCTTCTTGAGTTAAAAGTCTAAACCCATAGAAATGATAAGACTTTCCTGAAGCCACCACCATCCCCGGCTTGTCTAATTCTTTTATAGTTGAAAGAACAGTTTCAATATCTCCGCAGGAAAAATCAATCATTGGAATATGCATCTTTCCATATTCTGTTAAAACATTTGAAGTTAATCCAATTGCAAGTTGTGGTGGAAGTCCTTTGCAAACTTCTTCCAACCCTTGTTCAACTTTCTCTGGACTAAACTGATAAAATTGCAGAATAGGACTTTTGTCATGGAAATCCACCTCTTTGCCGGTATAATCTTGTTTAACATTTGGTTTAAATGTTCCAAAGGTTAATAGTTTAGGATGTATATGACGGGATATTTCTTGAACTATTTTTATTAGTCGTGAATCTGTTGCTCTTATTTCTGGATGTTTTTCAGATCTGATTGCACGTATAATACTATCTCGCCTGCGGTAAATCCACTTATCTGGTTCATCAGGCTCGCGGTAAAGCACTGTGTTTTGAACCCCTCTCTTAGCAAGTTGTAAAGTTCTTTGTATAGAAATATATCCTGCCTCTCTAAGTCTTTCTCTTGCTTTAGGTATATCATAAAATCTTTTGTTTGTAACCACTGCTGTTTTCATATGAGGTATTAGAACACAAACATGGCTTTTCATGTAATTCTCCTGAGTCATTTTTCCTTTTGGACGAATTAATACTTCCCAACCAAATAAAAAATCAAAATTAACATATACCCTCTCACCAGTATCTAATTTTAAATCAAATTTTTCTATAATTTCTTTCATGTCTTCTGACTTTACATCAGGATGCTTGCAAACCATTGTTAAATTTCTATTGTGCATTAAGAAATCTTTTCCTGGGACTTTATAATTATTTAGGTTTTATTTTATCGTATTGAACTCTCTGTGTTTCTTTATCCAGTTTGAAACTCTTTCTTCGTCGGAGATGAAAGTTGTCTTATCCCAGAATTTCCCGAATTTTTTGCTTATGTGATATGCCGCTTCCCTGCATAATATAAAATAATCTTTATCCGGCTCCATTTTTTTGTAATCAATATCTTGGTGATCGATTACAAGTAGACATTTACCTAATTTCTTTCCTGTTGAAAAATCATATGCCTCTCCACTTTTCATGTCATAACCGTCCTCTCTCTTCTTTATTTTTCTTAATTCAGCATCGCTCACACTAAACAGAACGCCATTGAATTTTTCTTTTTTGTCTTCCTCAAGATTGAGAACATCAGACCTGGATTTTCCACCGCCCAAATCAAAAATTCTTTTATATCCTTTTACAATCACGGGAATGAATTTTTTGTTTTTTATCGTGTGAGACAAAGAGCGATGACTCAACAAACTTCCGTACCCAACAAAATTATATTCCATAAATAATAAAGCAAAAGAATATATTTAAATCTAATTTTTCCAATTAACTTCAACATCATCTGTTCGTTGCCTTGGTTTTATGTCAAGCTCCTGCGCTTTTTTGCTAGAGAATTTTATTCCTGCATTGAACATAATTTCTCCGAGAAATGCAATCATTGCTCCGTTATCGACGAGCAAGCTTTTTTCAGGCACGAAGAATTTAGCATTTCTCTCTTCGCACATTATTCTGCACATTTCCTGCAATCTTTTGTTGCAGCCAACACCTCCCCCGAGAAGCAATTCATTTTTTCCAAGATGAGCCATTGCTCTTTCTGAAACTTCAACAAGCATCGCGAAAACAGTTTCATGCAAGGAATAAGCAAGGTTTTCTTTTGAATAAAAATTTTCTTGTGATAACTTATCCCTTCTTCCATCCCCCGACCACCCACCACTCAAAAGTGAATTTGATTTTTCATCTTCTAATTTGTTTTTGATATTAACCAAATTATTTTTTTTATCAATCTGCGAATATGAGTGAGCAGGCAAATTTATTTTTTCTAATTTTTGTTTTAAGTTGGTTAAGATTCCAGACAGTGCAACATCCATGCCTTTAACTTTGTACGGAAGTTCAATATAACTCTTTCCATTTTCCGCGAGTTTTTCAATTTCAGGACCGCCGGGAAAACCCAAACCAGCATATCTCGCGAATGTGTCAATAAAATTTCCGACGCCGATGTCAAGAGTTTCGCCAAATATTCTGTACTTGTTTGAATTGTAAGCAATTATCTGCGTGTTTGCTCCTGAAGCATAAAGCATCACAGGATCTTTTGCTCCTGTTGTTTTTCCAATTTCCAAGTGTGCAATGCAGTGATTAACAGGGACTAATGGTTTTTTAAAATCAGATGAAAGTTTTTTCGCAAACTTCATTCCTTCAAGCAGACAAGGAGCCAAACCCGGACCCTGTGAAATTGCTATCGCGTCAATTTCTTTTTCATCAATGTCGGATTTTTCAACAGCTTCTTTGTAAACTTTTTCTTTGCATTCTTTATGATGCCTTGCTGTTTCAAGAGGAATTATTCCCCCTTTTTTTGTCGTGTAAGCGTCTTTAACATTTGCCAGAATTTTCCCGTCTTTGACAACACCGATTCCAAATGTGTGCGCTGTTGATTCAATTCCAAGAACGATTGACATATATTTTGAACTGCAGATTTATTTTTAAAGTATTCTTAATAATATGAATAATATAAAATTGTCTGATTTTATGTATCTTCCGAGTTTTGTAAAAGGAGAAGGAGGAATATTTCCAAATATTTCCTTGCCAAGAGATTATAAAAATTTAATCCTTGAATTTGAAAAACAAAACAGAATACAAATTATTGAAGATTTTTCAAGAAAAGTTAATGAATTTGCATCAAGACAAACAATTGAAAAAATGATGACAGAGCAGTTTATAAAATTGAAATGGGACGGAGGTTTGTTAAGACATATGGGAATTGGTATTCATGGAGGGCTGGATTTAGAAGAAGGGAAATATCGAGCAGTATATCAAACACATAATCTTGGCGGATTAAATGGATTTTATGGGGCAATGGTTGCAATAAATTATATTTTTGAGTTAGTTAAATTAAGAGATTAACTACCAATTATCTTTTATCTCTTCATATGTTTCCTTGCTCCCAATATCATACCATTTCCCTTCTAATTTGAAAGCAAATATTTCTTCATGGGAAATTAAATGCCTGATTAAATATCCCGGTCCGTCTTTGGGGTTTTCTGTTTTCATATATTCCTGAATTTTTTTTAAATCCTTTTTTGTGAACAAATAAATTCCCGTTGATATAAGCGTTGACTTCGGATTTTCTGGTTTTTCCTCGAAGGAGATTATTTTATTGTTATCATCAACATTAATAACCCCAAATTTTTTTGCGTTTTCCTTATTTTTTAAATCGTAAACTCCGACGATGCATTTATTTTTTTCTTCAAAAAAATCAACAATTTCACTTAAGTCGGAGTCAAACAGATTATCGCCGAGGACAACAAGCAGTTTATCGGTTATGCTTTTTTTTTCAATCGCAAACCATAAATCCCCGATTCCTCCGAGACGCGTTTCATTGCTTGTTGTGTTGTCATTTATTATTTCTATACTTTTCCTGAAATCTTTTTTGTTTTGATTTAACCACCAGACAAACTGCATGTAAAACTTGTCATTTGTAACAATGGAAATTTCATCTATTTCATTTATCTTTTCTATTTTTTCCATTATATAATTTAGCAAGGGTTTTCCCGCAACAGGCAACAGGGACTTTGGGGTGCTGAGAGTTAAAGGATAAAGTCTTGTGGCATATCCCGCGCACAGAATTACCGCTTTCATGATGAAACATAAAATGTCAGGTTAAAATATCTTATGGATTTGGAAATTTTTACCATTAAATATCTTTCTGGAAAAAATAAAAATATTATGGGGGAATGTTTTAGGGGGATACGAATTGAAACATTCCGTTAAACAAAATTTCAGCAAAAAACTTAAAACATATAAAATTAAAAAAATAAATTAAGCAAAGACTATTTATCTCCTCTTTTTTTTGGCAGGTTTCCTCTTTGCTGTTTTCTTTCTCTTTCCGCCACGAGCCATTTTAGCTTCGCAGACATTACCCTCTCCATCTACATAGTAAAGATGTCCAGGTTTTCTCTTAATAACTTTTTTAACAACTATTGTTCCCATTTCAACCTCCTTTTATTTATATTGTTAATAAATATCCCGTATATTTAAATCTTTCTTTTTACCGACGAAGGATGGAAACGAGTGGAACTTTTCACGACGAAGAAATTAATTTTTTCCATGTTTTTTTCATTGAAAGGCATCTCCAGAAGTTTGTTGAATAATTTTGCGGGTTTTATAAATGCAGTGAATGGTTTTACTATTTTAAACTCCAAAATTTTGTTTTTATCGTCGAGCCAAACAGCCAGAAATGGAAAAAACACAAAGAAGGAATGTATCGCCGTTCCTGTTCTCTTGTTAAATTCAAACAAGAGGTTTGCAGTGTTTTTTGTTCTGAACATTAATCCGCTGAATTTTCCAAAGAGAGAAACCCTTTTTGCAGGAATCCTTATTTTTTTATTTTTGCGTGATACTTCAATTTCCATTCTTAAAATTTTCAAATTTTTTGTAAAAGTAATTTATGTTTTTTTCACAGACGAAATCGTGATGCTTGAATCCTCCACCGAAAGTTTTTGGAATGTGCATAAGTTCGTGCATTATAACTTTTGTTTTTTCTTTTTCATCCATTTTATCAAACCTTTCAGAAATGAATTCAAGAACATAATGCGCCTTTATTCCGATTGCTTTTTGTATCAATTTTCCGACAGTATGACATCTGGCGATTGTTCCTCTCGAAGAACTTCCATAACTCCGAAAGCATTTTACTCTGTCAAGTTTTATGTGCGGAAATAACAATCTGGAAATCTCTTCTGCTTTTCCCTGCAAATCTATGGCGAATTCGTATTTCATTATAAAGACAACCAAGGTTTTCTTTATCAAACTTTCCTTTTAATTTCCACAATTTTATTTCTTGAACTAAATCCCGATTTTATTTTAATTTCTTCCACATTAAAATATTTTTTTAATAATTTGATAAGTTCTATATTTGCGCGATTATTTTCCGGCGGCGATTTCAAATTCACCAAGTAATTTCCGTCTTTTTCTATAACTTCCTGTTTTCCCGACGAGGACTTGACTTTAATGTGGATTATCATCTCT
>JBBSYQ010000021.1:0-18396 GCA_038045145.1 Nanobdellota archaeon | reverse complement strand
GAAATAATAAAAAAACTTATACAGAGAAAAATAGAAAAAGAAGATTTAATGATAAAAACGCAGCTTAAAAAATCTCTTTCAGAATACAAGGCAATTTCTCCCCACGTGATTGCTGCAAGAAAAATGAACGAGAACAAGATTCCTATAAGCTACGGAAATATTGTGGAATATTACATAGCTGAAAGCAAGGAAAAAAAGGCGCTTGTTCGCGACAGGGTAAAACTTCCCGACGAGAAAGGAGAATATGACATTGAATATTATCTCAAACATCAAATCCTGCCGGCAGTTGAAAATATCTTTCAGGTTTTCGGCGTCAATACGGAAGAACTTATGGAAAGGAAAAAGCAAAAAAAATTGAGCGAGTTTTAATGCTCGCCATTTAAAGGCAACCCGGTTACCTTAATTCTTTCCACTACCTTATACCCTGAAGATTTAACACTCACATCACTTCCTCCATTAACAACATAAGATTTCAAATAAGGAACTTTTATTTTTACAGTCTTGAACCCGTATCTTTGAGCTCTTTCAATGTCTGCATTCAAACGATTCACAAGTGCTTTAACTTCTGACCTTAAATATAATGGCTCTCTATTTATGGCAAATCTATCCTTAGAATTAAGTTCCCCGTCATTTTCCAATCTTTTGATAGTTTCTTCTCCCACCTTAAAACCTTTTAACAACTCTCCTTTGGTAAAATAAAAATCTTCAGTTCCCGAATAAACAGCCCCCAATTCTGCCGGCGAGATTCCAAATGCAACAGCATTTTCAAGTGCTTTTTTTCTTAATTCTCTTAAACGGCTTTCCAAACCGCTTGTATCAAAAGGTTCTGCCAATACATTTCCATTTGCTCTGCTAATATTTCTTAAAACTCTGTTAACATGTTCAACATCATCTGATTCTCTCGCGCTTTCAACTAACAAACTATACGCTTCTAAGAAAATCTGTTCTCCGTCTTCAGAATCTTCAGCAGTTTCATCATCACTGTCAGAAACAATTCCCGCAACCCCTATTTCAGGAACATTCTGCTTTTTTTTAAGATAATAATGAACTGTCTGACGGGCAACTCCAAGTTCTCTTGCTATCGCTACTTTAGAAATACCTTCATCATCTAACTCATACATTCTTCTAATTTTTCCATCTAGTAATTTCTTAGCCATGAAAATTCAACAAAAGAATTCTTTAAAAACCTTTCTATTAGTAACCCCTTAAAAGTAATTACAAATATTCATCCCAACCACAGCAAACCCACCATGACCAAAATTCCTGCAACAAAGGATATCAGCTGTAAAAATGCTTTGCCGACGGAAAATTCTTTATGCAGTTCTGGAATTAAATCGCTTCCTGCAATGTAAATAAATCCGCCGATTGCTATTGGAATAATTATGAACTGCACATTTCCAATATAACCTCCAAGAATTAATGAAGTAACAGCCCCGGCAACTGCAAGCAAAGCAGACATGAAATTAAGAATCATCGCCTTAATTTTTGAAAAACCCCCACGCAACAAAATGCCAAAGTCTCCGATTTCTTGGGGAATTTCATGCAAACCAACTGCAATCGTCGTCGCAATTCCCGTAGGAATGTTTATCAGATAACTCGCGCCGATAATTAAACCGTCAAGAAAATTATGAAAGCCATCTCCGATAAGATTCATGATTGCAAATGAATGAACATGTCCTTTTGAAAATGGCATGTGACAATGTTGCCATTGAATAAGTTTTTCCATTGAAAAAAATAAAACAATTCCGCCAAGCAAAAGTCCCGAAGTCATCAAGCCAAAACCAAATTTATCAACTAATTCTGGCATCAAATGCAGAAACGCGCCGCCAAACAAACCGCCTGCGGCAAATGCAATAAGATAAATTAAAAATTTATTGAGATGTTTTGGTTTTATCGACACACTCAAAACGCCGATTAAAGAAATCAAACTCACGACAAAAACACTTGCAAGGGAATAAAACCAAACCTCTTTCATCAGGTAGAAAAGAAAAAATTGTTTATAAATTTTTAAAATTAGGCGGCTAATCCTTTACTTGAAATATAACCCTCTATTGTTCTTAATCTCGATTGAGGAACATGCTTCACAGAAAAAAGAGGTTTAAGTTCAGCGATAAGAAATGGAGCAAGAGCAACATCTTCTCTCGCAATACAATCAAGAACCACCACAGAATAAATTTTCCGTCTTCTATTACGAAAATGTTGTACACCTTCTCCAGTTATCTTAACTAACCAAGGAGTGCCATAACAATTGTAAATAGCCAGACTTCCAACTTCTAATTCTCGCTGCGACATTATTCCTTTAGACATAAAAGATTTATAAAATTACTTGCAAAATAAAATAACTATTAAACTTATAAATTGTCTCTTCTTTTTCATTTTATGAAACACAACTATCAGCCAAAACCCCTTTTCGTCGAGAGAATGAAAGAGCTTCTTGGTTTGGAGGATTATGAAAAATACTGGGGAAAAATCCAAGAGAGGGAATTAAAAACAATTCGCACGAACACCCTAAAAATTTCTGTTGAAGAACTTAAAAAAAGACTTGAAAAAAAATGGAGAATAAATCAGCCGTTCAAGAAACACCCCGAGATAATGATTATAGAAGGGAAAATTATTGATGAAAAAAGTGCTAATGAAAATCTAGAGGATGTTAATAAAAATTTGAAAAAAGATTATGATATTAAAAATATTTCAGCAAAAAGTCTGGCGAAGCCGACTTTGAGTCATAAAAATGCGAGTGACAGCGAGCACAAATTACAAGAACTTGAACCAGGCGAACTTGGAAGAGCGTTGGAACACTTGCTAGGATATTATTATATTCAAGAACTTGCAAGCATGCTTCCAGTTCTTGTTCTTCAGCCAAAACCAAACGAAACTATTTTGGATTTATGCTCTTCTCCTGGAAGTAAGACAACGCAAATTGCCGCAGAAATGAAAAACACCGGCACGATAATTGCAAATGAGATTTCAATAAAGAGGATAAAAATTCTCGCCAATAATCTTGAACGGTGCGGCGTTTCAAATGCGATCATAACAAAAAAATCAGGCGAAGTTTTATGTGAAAAATTGCAAAAAGAAGGTTTTGTCTTCGATAAAATTCTGATTGACGCGCCGTGCTCCGGCGAAGGAACAATAAAAAGCACGCCGAAAACTCTTCAAATGTGGAGCATAAACACGATAAAAACCCTTTCAAAACTGCAGAAAAAACTTCTCTCGTCCGCAATTGAAATTCTAAAACCAAACGGAGAAATCGTTTACAGCACATGCACACACTCGCCTGAAGAGAACGAGGAAGTTCTGGACTTCGTCTTAAAAAAATTCCCTAATATAAAAATTGAAAAAATTACCCTGCCTGTAAAATTCAGGGAAGGGATAACAAAATGGAAAGACAAAGAATATCTTGAAGAGGTTAAAGATTCGTGTAGGATTTATCCGCACATTTCAGACACAGAAGGTTTTTTCATCGCTAAATTGAGGAAGATAAAATGAAACCCACAACAAAACAAAAAATCTGGAAGGCGACAAAGATAATATGGTTTGCAATCGGAGGAATTCTCCTGTTAATTAATTTATTTTGGTTCGTGCAGATGATAACTGATAAAACTTTATTTGTGCTAATCCTTGCTGTTTTCTTTGGAGAAAGTTTTTTTGCATTAATTCTTTATTTGTCAATAACTGCCCTATTTCTGTTAATTAAAGGAGTAATAAAAATATTAAGAAAAAATGTAATCTGAAAGAATTCTAAAATGAAACATCATAATCTTTTTAAACATTTTTCATTATCATTTTATTAATTAAACTAAAAAGAGAACATGATAACTGTTGCAGCATCTGGTTATTTTGACCCCATACATGTAGGACATGTGGAATATCTTGAACTTGCAAAAAAGTTGGGACATAAACTTATAGTAATTTTGAACAATGACTTGCAAGCAATAAAGAAAAAAGGGTTCACATTTATGCCTGCAACAGAAAGAATAAAACTTCTTCAGGCATTAAGACATGTTGATGAAGTTTTTCTTTCAATAGATCATGATCATACTGTCTGCAAATCTCTTGAAGCATTAAGACCAAACATATTTGCAAAGGGCGGTGACAGATTCAATGCCGAAATTCCAGAAGCAGAAATATGCAAGAAACACGGAATAAAAATGATTGACGGATTAGGGGCAAAAATCCAATCGTCATCTGAATTGGTAATTAAAGCAGAGGAGATGAAAAAAAGGAATGGAATCTATTAAAATTCTTAACAAAACTGAAAAGCAAAAGATAATAGAAAAATTAGATTATCAATTTGGAATAAAAGAAATCCCGGGACTTATTGTAAGCATGGGAAAAGAAAGACTTTTTCTCTTCTCTGGAAATTTTGATGAAAACCAGATAAAAAAACTTGAATCCGTAACCTCTATTGAAAGAATGGGAATTTATTTTGCAAAATTCATGACAGACAATAATGGAGAAAAAATAAAATTAAGCATAGAAGGAACGCAAATTCTCCAAAAGCAAATTGATAAAAACCTTTTTGAAATCTCGGAAGAGCAAACAGAAGAATGGATGAAGGGGCACGAGTTGCAGATAAAAACAGGCATGAAAGGGTTTATTGTAATAAAACACGACGAAGATTTTCTCGGAAGCGGAAAAGCATCAGAAGAAAAGATAACAAATTTTATCCCAAAAAGCAGAAGATTGAAGGAGAAAAGTTAACAATCTATTTCTATGGATTCCCTATAAAATTCGCCAACCCGAACCATCCGTCAAGATCAGCTGGATTTGCCTCACGAACTCCCCGAGCAAAATATCTTAAATTTGCAGCATCCATAAAACCAACTTTCGGAGTAAATCCAATACAACGACCATACCGTTCTCTAAAATCATCAATTCTTCCTGCTACTTCATCTAAGGCTCTATTACCTTCCTCTGTTCTCCCCTCTTGTTTTAAATGAATAGCTTGTCTCATAGAAATAATCAGGCCTGCATACCCTTTAACGACAGGGTCTTTTGCAGAAGATTCTTCACTCATAAAAAAAGAAGGACAAAGCAGATTTATAAATATTATGAAATTTATTCCTGTAAACAATTAAAAACCATTCTATTCTTTTTATAAAATGACTAATCTCGACAAACAAAAAATCCTCCTTGCAGGAAAGATTGCGGCACAAGTTCGCGAGCATGCAAGAGGTTTCATAAAAAAAGGCATGTCTCTACTTGAGATAGCAGAGAGAATTGAAAGCAAAATGTTTGAACTTGGAGGCAAGCCGGCATTTCAAACCTGCTTAAGCATTGACGACGAAGCCGCGCATTGCACTCCTACTTACGACGACAAATCTCTTGCAAGAGGTTTGCTGAAAATTGACATGGGGGTGCATATCGACGGCTGGATTGCAGACACCGCATTTTCTCTTGACTTAGAAAATTCAGAAGAAAACAAAAAGATAATTCTAGCATCTGAAAAAGCGCTTGAAAATGCAATAAAAACAATAAAAAATAAAGTCGAAGTGCGCAGAATCGGGGAAGAGGTTTACAAAACAATTGATAATTTTGGTTTAAGTCCCATTGTAAATCTCTCGGGACACAGCATAGAAAAATACAATCTGCATGCGGGAGTTTCAATACCAAATATAAACAATGGAGACAAAACGAAAATCATTCCAGGAGTATATGCAATAGAGCCGTTTGCAACAAACGGAAACGGAAAAGTCTACGACGGAAAACCATCGGGGATTTACCTGTTAGTTAATGAAAAAAACATAAGAAGCCAGATTGCAAGAGAAGTTTTGGAATTCATAAAAAAAGAATACAAAACAATTCCTTTCTGCTCGCGCTGGCTTGTAAAAAATCTTGGAACAAAAGCATTAATCGGTTTAAAACAGCTTGAAGAAAACGGAAACCTGCACCATTATGCGCAGTTAATTGAAGCCGTGCATGGAAAAGTCGCGCAGACAGAGCACACGATTCTCGTCGAGGAAAATGAAATTATCGTGACGACGATTTAATTATTCTTCAAAATCATACTTCTTCATTTCTTTTTCAAAATGGACAGGACAAAGAGAACCTGAGAAATAACTCCCAGAAGGATTTGTTCTCTGCAATTCTTCATTGAGAGTATTATAATGAGCAATCACTTCCTTATACAAATCACCTTCACCAATCCAATACTCTTTTCCTTCAACTATTATTTTTATTTTCTGGCAATCTTTAAAATTACAAATAGATAAAAGCTCATCACTTTTAGTCAATTCTTCTAACCTTTTTCTAGTTTCATCTTCCATCAACTTCCAAGAAAAGAATTCTTTAAAAATCTTTCTATTTGTTACTACTTTATACTAATAACTAAAACAAAAGATTTAAAAAGAATAGGATTGTTTGTTTTTTATGGAAAACAAAAAATATGATTTAAGAAATCCATATAATCTTGCAAGTTTAAAAGCAATAAGGATGATGGAAGTGAGAGAAACAGATCAAGTTGATAAAGCGTTATATGGAGTTTATTGTGAGGCACTTGAAGCTGTAAAGAGAGCTATCAAAAATGGAGCACAAGTTAGTGATTTAGAAAAAGCAATAAATGAATTAGGTGCTTCTGAACATAGAATTATAAGGGAATAAATCAAATTAATCTATTTTTAATCTTTTCTTTCAATCTAAACTTATCCCAAATAACTGCTTGACTGCGGCACCGCGGACTTCGCGCTTCTCAAAAAATTGTCCTCATTCTTTTTGTAAAGTTCAATTGTCGGCGTGCTTACACTCGGCTTTATTTTCTTCAGCGGATGTTCAAAGTGTTTTTTGTTGACTTGTTTTGAATTAATGTCTTCGCGGAGGGAAAGCATGCCCGCCTCTCTTGTAAACGCCTCCAAATCAGCTCCGGTATAACCGATTGTTTTCTTCGCAAACTCACTCATATTAACATCTTTCGCCAACGGCATTTTCTTCGTGTGAATATTCAGTATGTTAAGTCTTCCTTCTTCTTCCGGTGCATTAACGAGTAATATTTTGTCAAATCTTCCCGGTCTTAGCAAAGCAGGATCCAGCATATCGGGACGATTCGTCGCGCCCATAACAAGAACATCTTTCAAATCCTCCAACCCGTCCATTTCCGCAAGCAATTGATTCAAAACTCTTTCTGTAACTTTTGCTCCGGTGTCATATCCTCTTCTGCCTGCAAGAGAGTCAATCTCGTCGAAGAAAATAATGCACGGCGCCACCTGTCTCGCCCTTTCAAAAATTTTCCTCACTCCTTCTTCTGATTTTCCAACCCACATGCTAAGCAATGAAGGCCCCTTAACTTGTATGAAGTTTGCCTCGGATTCTTTTGCAACAGCTTTTGCAATCAGCGTCTTTCCTGTTCCTGGAGGTCCGTAAAGCAAAATCCCCTTCGGTGCTCTTATCCCAATTCTTTCAAAACTCTCTGAATATTTCATCGGCCATTCAACAGCTTCACGAAGTTCCTGCCTGACACTTTCTAATCCTCCAACATCACTCCAATCAACATTCGGCGTCTCTACAAGAACTTCTCTCAAGGCAGAAGGGCGAACAATTTTCAACGCACTCATAAAATCTTCCTGCTTCACAACCATTTTCTCGAGAATCTCTTGCGGAATCTGTTCTTCCCCGTCAAGGTTCATCTTCGGAAAATGTTTTCTCAAAACATTCATCGCAGCTTCTTTCGTCAATGCCTGCAAATCCGCTCCCACAAATCCCGGAGTTAAGGAAGCGAGTTCCTCAAGGTTTACATCTTTCGTCAAAGGCATTCCTCTCGTATGAATTTTCAAAATTGTAAGTCTCCCATTTTTGTCCGGAGCATTAATCGCTATCTCTCTGTCAAATCTTCCAGGACGCCTTAACGCAGGGTCAATTGAATTAACTCTGTTCGTCGCTCCAATAACAACAACTTTCCCTCTTGCTTTCAAGCCATCCATCATTGTCAGCAATTGCGAAACAATTCTTCTCTCAACTTCTCCCATTGTTTCCTCTCTTTTTGGAGCAATCGCATCAATCTCGTCGATAAAAATTATTGTCGGCGAGGTTTTCTCCGCATCTTCAAAAATATCTCTTATTTTCTTTTCAGATTCTCCGTAATACTTTGACATAATTTCCGGTCCGTTCAGCAAAATAAAATTCGCGTCAGTTTCAGTTGCAACAGCTTTTGCTAAAAGTGTTTTTCCGGTTCCTGGAGGCCCGTGAAGCAAAACTCCTTTCGGCGGCTCAATGCCAAGACGTTCAAAAATCTCCGGATGTTTTAATGGAATCTCAACCATTTCTCTTATTTTTTTTATTTCCTCGCTCAAACCGCCTATATCTTCATAGTTAATCTCGGGGATTTTCTCTTCAGAAACCTCTACTGCCTTCGGATTCAAAACAACTTCGGTGTTTTCAGTTATAATAACCGGCTGACTCGGATTTGAAGAAACAACAAGAAATCTTATCTGCGTAATTCCTCCGCCCAATCCTCCGAAACCTCCGAAAATATCATTAAGATTTCCAAAAATATCATTCAAGTCGCTGAACTCCTCGGACATCAAATCTCTTCTTCTCTGCACTCCGCCGAGAACAACAACATCTCCCTTCATAACACTTCTTCCGAGCAATCCGCGTTTCAGTCCTTCGGGATCTCCCTGAATCTGCACCATTATCCCTTTTTGCGCCGGTGCAATCATTATTTTTTTTGCCTCTTTCACATCTGCCTTTGAAATAATTACAACCTCTCCGATTCCTGCCTTCGCGTTTCTTCTTATTATTCCGTCGATTCTGATAATTCCCTCGCCAACGTCGGCAGGATAAGCCCTGTCTGCAATTGCAACAGTCTCCCTGTGCCCTTTAATCAAAACAACATCGCCCCTTCTTATGTCAAGCGAACGCATTACCTCTGAATCAATCCTCGCAATTCCCTTGTAAGCATCGTCCTGCAATGCCTCGACAACTTTCAGCTGAACAGAATTTTTCTCCGCCATTTTAATAAATTTCCTCCCCGTACTCGTTCTTAGTAGGATAATAAGTCTTTAAATAACAGGAGGCACATAATTGTCCTCCCCCTTCTACATAGTTTGTTCTTACATCTATTGGTGTTCCAACGGGGATAGGGGTAACGTCAAGACATGAAACACACGTTTCAAATTCACCTGAATCTGCAGCTATTTTATTTTCCAGCAAGGGTTTAGCTTCAATCATTTTTTCCATGTTCATTTTTTTCTCCTCAATTCTTCATTTAAAAGATTATTTTTTTCAGTTCCGAAATTCAACGACAATCTCCCCATGTCTTCAAAACATAATCTAACCATGTCGTCCATCATCTTTTTTTGGGTGTTCATAAATGAAACAATTTCTTTTGGAATTGAAACCGCGTAGCTGTTTCCAACAAGTCTCATCTTCACGCTGAATTCCTTGTTTCTAAGATTTATATATTTGTCGTATTTTTCCTCGTCAACAGGATGAATTATTTTCTCGCTGCATTTCCTGCAAATTAAAGCCCTTAGCAAAAATCCATTTCTTGCTATCTTTGCCTTTTCCATCGGCTTTTCGCATTTCTTGCAGAGTATTTTGTTGTCAAAAATATCGTTTGTCATTTTAACTTGTATATACCTCTTGTGTATACCATGAAATAGATATTTAAAAAGGTTTTGGTTTCCAAAACATTTTTTAGGGCTTTGTTTAGAAAATCATTTTTACTGACTTATTAAGTATGTGCATTCACACGGACGACATCTTTTGGCGTTCGTCCTTTCGTTCACGATGGATATAATACTAATACCCCTAAATATTCTTTTACATTAACAATTTAAATTAATCATAGCGTAGCGAAGCAAATGGTTGTGGGGATTTAAACTTTGTTTAATAAGTTAATAATTTTGGGATTTTTTAACCAAATCCTGTTCTGAAAAAATAGAATATTTTAAGTAAAGAATAAAATCACTATTTCTCTTCTTCAATATTTCTTATTATCTCTCTCATCCCTTCTGTTACATGCGACATTACTTCCTCCTCGGAAGCGTTTGGATGTTTTTCTTTGTACGTCAAAGCACAAGATGCTCCTGCGATAATTGCTCTTTTTGCCATTTCATTCTTAACCATGAAATAAAATACGGATTTACGTTTAAAAAGATTTATGAGAAAAGTGGCACACAATAATCTTTAAAAACAGATAAAAGATGTTTTTTTATGGGTCAAGAAGAAGACTGGAGAAGACTTGAATATAAATATGAACGTCCCGAATTTTTAAAATCTTTAGTAAATATGCTTGATGGAAATGGTATTGAAGTAAGTGTTTGTTTGTCTAACGAATCATTTGGAGAAGAAACTCAAAAAGAAAAGAATGGGTTTTTTAATATGGATGAAAAAACACTTATGGAAAATCGTGAAGCATACAAAGAATTTATATTGAAACTCAAAAATAAAGGAATTATTCCTGGATGGAGCCTTCATTTTAATTCTAGTTTTAAGCATCCCGAAATGGAATATACCTGGATGAGACATTTTTCAATTAGGGATGATGAAGAACTTTATGCCACTTTAATTCATCCTGCAAATTTTGCAGATGGAAAATGGGAATCAATATTTTTCAATGACTTTAAAGGAGAAAAGAACATAAGAAGATTAAAAGAATCTGTAAGAGTATTTAGTGAAAATGGATATGCTTTAGTTCATGTCTATGCTACTTTAAATCTGGAGCCATATAATCCGAAGTATCATTATAACGGAGTTGATTATAGTGGGACTTTAGAGGCAGGAGATGGTATTTTGTCAATCATGGGCTATTTTCCTAAAGATTTTGATTTTAGCATATTTGTTCCAAAAGAATTACCAGAAGGACAAAAAATTCTTGAACAACTTGTGAGGAAAGAATGAAAATAACCCGAGAATAATTAATTAAAAAACTATCATTTTAAAAACATCTCCCCCTTTCTTCATCAATGAAATCAAATGGGGCAAAAAAAACCATAAGAAAATACTGGAGCAAATTCTGGTTTCTGCTTTGGAAAGATGATTCTTTCAAGGGATGGTTGTTCTCGCTGATTTTTATTTTTCTCTTCATAAAATTTATTTTCTTTCCCACATTAAGTTTTGTAACAGGAACATCTCTGCCTCTTGCGATTGTTGAATCATGTTCAATGTACCACAAGGGAGACATTTTATCAAATTTCGACGAATGGTTCAACAGGCATGAAAGCAAATATTCAAGATTTGAAATTGATAAAGAAAATTTCACAGACTTCAAATTCAGTAAAGGAATTAACAAAGGCGACATTTTATTTGTCATAAAGGCAAAACCGGAGAAAATCAAAGTCGGAGACGTGATAATATTCAACGCGCAGCAGAAAAATCCAGTGATACATCGCGTAATTGAAATAAAGATCGATGAAAATAGTTATGCTTTTTCAACAATCGGCGACAACAACAACGGACAGCTAAGTTTTGAAAACAACATAAAAGAAGAGCAAATTCTCGGCAAACCCGTCGTGAAAATAGCTCAGATGCTTGGCTGGATAAAGTTAATTTTCTTTGAAAACCAGAAACCGCAGAATGAAAAAGGATTATGCAGGGAAAATTAATTTTGTTTTTCAGAAAGATATGCAACACACCGCCCGGGTTCTGTAAGCATAAGAACCGCCTTCTCCAATGAACTTGATTCTTCATAAACTTCCACAAGATTCATCTCAATTGCATTTACAGGATAACCCCTTATTAACATTTCTCTTGTATTTCGATAAGATAAAATATTAAAAGCGAGAAAAATCCCGAAACTTGTAACAGCAAGAACAAAATAAAATTTAGAAACATAATCTTCTATTCCCATTAAACAAAACACCAATCAAATTTTATAAATCTTGCTTTTACTCTCAAGGAATGGTGTTGCGTCGGGAGAAACTTTTTTAAAGTATTGTTCTCAACAACTAAGAAAGTTTTTCTAATAAATATGGAATTTTGTCCGAAATGCGGCGCAGTGCTTGTTCAGAAAACAAAGAACTTTGGATGTGCCAGATGCAATTACTCGACGAAAAGCAAAGTTAAAATTAATACAAGCGAGAAAATAAAAGGAGGAAATGGAATCCCAATGATTTCAAGCAAGGACACGCAAACTCTTCCGAAAATTGCGGAGACATGCAAAAAATGCAAAAACAATGAAGCATATTTTTGGACAGTTCAAACGCGCTCCGGCGACGAAGCGGAAACAAAATTTTTCAAGTGCACAAACCAGAAATGCGAACATACTTGGAGAGAATATAGATGAAAGTATAGTATAAATAACCAAAAGGGATAGAAATTCTTAAAATTGTGTGATTCTTGTGATTTTTATGGATAAAAAAGAGCAATATAAAATAGAAAAACAAATAGATTTTTTGTTAGAACAAATAGATTTAGATAAGTTCCATTATAGTCGGAGTGTTTATAATTTTATAGCAAAGATAACAATTTTAATTACAATTTTTATTAGTTTAATTTCGATAATAAATTCTTATGAAGAATTAAGTCTTTTAATAATTTTTAAATCTGCTCTAATAATAATATTAGTAATAGTCGTAATAATTTTTGTTTTAAAGATTAAAGATAGTTATGACGGACAAATAGGGGGTTATAAAAAAGATGTAGAGGCAAGGAATAAGTTAGTAAAGACTGCATATAAAAGGTTAGGAGTAGATACAGACAAATTAGATTATGAATTTGAAAAGTATGGGGGAAGTATAAGATGAAGAAAATTTTGAAAAATTGTTAAACAAAAGTTAACTGGTTTTTCTCCCGATTCTCTCGGAAAAACCGCATTTACCGTTAACTCTTTCTTTTCTCAACAATATTCCGGGATTTCTTTGCCACTAAGAAAAGCAAAAACATAAAGACGCTGAAAATAGGGAAAATATATTTCATTGGCAGGAAAAGCAAAAATATTGCTGGAATAATTTTCCCAATGACTAATCCAACTTCAAGCGAGGTGTTATAAGGTCCGTAAAATCTGTTCTCTTCTTTTTTGTTTTTGAGAATATCAAAAAAATGAGACTCTGCCGTCGGCTCTAACATCGCAACACCGACGCTCGCAAGGACAAGCAAAGATAATATGACAAAAATATTACTGAAGAAAAAACTTAACAAAGCAATAAATGAAAGAATTAAAAATCCCGCTTCAAAAAATTTCCTTGAACCGTATTTTTCGCTTAACTTTGCAAAAGAATATTCAAAGATAATTAATGGGACGGCAACAGCAAAAAGGAAAATTCCAATCCAAGACTCATTAATATTGCTTTCAAGTATAAGAAGGGGGATATAAAGGTAAATTAACACCCACCAAAACGCAACACCCGCCTGCAGAATGTAAGTTACAACTCGGTCTTTGTCTTTGAAAAATTCAAAAAAATTCTCGAATACTCTTGTGTTGATTTTTCTCTCAATATTGGAATCATGAATTTTTGAAATCCTAAACAAAAATGCCGCCAAGAATAAGAATACAGACGAAATTAAAAAAATAACAGGGATGCCGAATTCTACAAAAATAAGCCCTGCAATTAAAGGTCCTATAACCCATGAAATGTTTGCGAAAACAAACATAAGCGCGACGTTTCTCGACAGATTTTTTTTGTCTGATTTATCCTTGACAATAATTCCAAAACTTGTAAATCTAAAAGAATACAGCGCAGTGATAATCACGGAAAGGATTACAAAAATAATGAAATTTCTATTTATGAAAAAAACAAGATAAACAACTCCGGACAGAAACACGCTCACAAAATATAATTTGACTTTGTTGACTTTTTCAATCAACGGAACAAAAACAAAGAAAAAAACAAATGCAAGCACGGAGAGAAATGCCGAAAAAAATCCCACTAAAGAAGCATTTTCAAAAAAACTCTCAAGGTAAACAGCCCACACAGTATCAACAAATGCAAGAGATAAAGAAACTAACAAAGTTGTTACGGCAAGTCTCGCAATTCCCGTAATAAGAATTGTCCCGTGATGTTTCCTCATAAGAACGCCCATATAATATTAAAAAAACTCTAATTTAAAAATCTATCAAATTTAAACTGCAGACTAAGAGGTTCTCCTCCCGACTCTCTCGGAAAAACCGCATTTTCCGCATTTTAATAAAATTAAGTTGTCTTCATCAGAATAAAAAATGCCCATGTCAATAACCTCTGCTTTATCATAACCGCATTTCCTGCATTTGTTCTCATAATTTGCAGAACTATTTTCATTTTCCATAATTCCTTTCCCAACATTATCCCCGATGTTAATCATTTCACTCGTGCTCAAAATTGATTCATCTGATTCCTGAACAAGATTGCAGTTCATGCATTTAAAGAAAAATCTCCCTTCTTTTTTGTGGGGGCTCATCAAAGTTTTGCATTTCTGACAAAACTTCAAAGCCATAAATCACTCAAAAAAAAGATACTTTAAAAAAGTATTTATTCTAAATAATTTCCATGGCTCCGTAGCTCAGCTTGGTTAGAGCACTGGACTCTTATGTCTAACTTTCTTTAGAAAAGAAAGTTCGGCGCTCAAAGAAACTAAAATTGTTTCGTCGAGAAGTCAAAGAAATCCAGGTGTCGTGGGTTCAAATCCCATCGGGGCCATCTGATTCAAGTGTGAGAATCCCTAAAAAAGATAATACTTATAAAATATATCCTACATAAACTAAAGTGGTAATCTTGACTTTTGAACCCCCTAATGAAATTGATAAGAAAGATGTTAATAAAATTGTTAAATCAGCCTTAGATATTCTAGAAACTAATTCCCTTTTATCTTTATCAACTTTTGATGAAAAAAATAAACAACCCTCTGTTTGTTCTGTATATTATGCTTTTGATAATGATTTTAATTTGTATATCTGGACTGATCCAAAGTCTCAACATTCTAAAAATACGATCAAGAATTATAAAATAGGAGCAGACATTTATGACAGTCATCAAGAATGGGGGGAATTGCTAAAGGGTTTACAAATAGAAGGGAAGATTTATTCTCTTTCCAATAAAGAATTGTTAGTTGGAGGATCACTTTATCTTAAACGATATTTAAAGGCATCAAATTTTATTAAGAATATTAAAGATTTTAACTCTACTAAATTCGAGTCTAAATTATATAAGATTATGATTGATAAGATAAAAGTTTTGGATGAAGAGAATTTTGGAAAAGAAAACTATAAAATTCTTTTAATTAAAAGAGCATAAAGAAAAGATAACACTTCTGTTTAAAGGTCATCGGGGCCATTTCATGCTGTTGCTAAACAACATTTAGAATTCAGATTTGAACCCTGGTATCAAATCCCGAGCGATTTCGTGGTAGAGACAAATTTAAATTAAAAATAACTCGTGCGAAGTCGTGAGCAATCGGGGCCATTTTTTATCTGTATAACTCCAGATTTTCCAAACTAATCAAAGCCATCTTTAAAGAACTTTTAATTTGATCTCCGCGAACATATCTTCCATGAGTTAATATGTTAATTATTCCTTTCTCGTTGCCAATTTTTTTGCTGTCTGTTAATCCTGCTCTTCTGGTTGCTTGGCTAAGATCCAACTTTTTTTCAAAAATAAGTTTTACAAGAGCGGGAGGAATTATGAAACCCTCTGATTCTCCGGGATAAAAATCGCGTCCGTCATAAATTTCACAAACACACTTATCCATAAATTTTTTTGAGTAAGGAACTTGGAACAAATAACTCTCCAAACCTATGCTGTAATCACACGCAATAAAAGAATTCTCCGCTCTTGTTCTTGCGCCTCTAACCGCTTCCCTTAAAGATATAGGCTGTTCTGAAACTTCCGAAGAAACATTCATTGAAATAACTTCAAAAGGATGCAAAAAAGAATAACCTTCAATAGTTTCTCGAACTGCTTCAACTTTGACAGGATTAATTGAACCAACATTAATTATGATTTTGCTTTCAGCCATAAAATAATTTAGGAATTGACTTTTTATTATTTTCCATCAATAAATTTATATACTCTAAAATATATATCCAAGTATGGGTGTTGTAATAAAAAGAGGCGGACGAAGACAAGTTTTTAGTGGCGCAAAAATAAGGCGCGTAATTCAGAAATCTGCTCGGGAAGCAGGAATTTCTTCGGCAAAAACAAAAGAACTTGTAAAAAGCGTCGGAGAAGGCGTTATTAAATATTATAAAAACAAGAGAACAGTAAGAGCAACACAAATTAGAAGAGCAATTCTTGGAAGATTGGAAAGAACAGCCAAGTCCGTTGCTTCTGCATGGCGAAGATATGACAAAAAAAAGAGAAGATAATTTAATTTTTCTAAGTTTGTTTTATGACCGAATTAAATGTCATTTTTTGGTGATGGACAGGTTTATTTTTACCCCCAGAATTTATGAAGCATGGAAAATACAGCGGGATTTTATAGAAGAGGGAAAATTAATGTCTAATTTTTTCTTCAGCGAAGAATCATGCGGAACGCTGATTCAGAGCCATTAACAAGCAAGTGCAAAGCGCGAGTGTAAATCACCCTTTATGCTTAAAAAATTCAATCGCGCGAAATCTTTTCATAACTTTATCATACGAACCTTTTGGAACAATAACTTTTGTTTTCGCTTCGTTCAATAATCTAAAATCATATGCAGAAACAGATTTCTTCAGCTTGTCTTTTCCAGGATATTTTTTCCACCTCGTTTCAGATTTCAGCTTGTATTGCAAAACCATTGTATAATTAAATAAAGAAATGTTTAAAATATTATTGATTTACAAAATTAAATGGTAATGCAAATAAGAGCTTATTCACCAAAAAGAGAGGTTCATGGTAAACAAACAGAAATTAATTTTACAAGAGCAGGATGGGATTATTTAATTTCAAGAGGGGTGGAACAAGAAAAAGTTATCGGATACAAGGGTCCTTTAGAAAATCTCATTAAAGAATATGGTTTAAAAAAAGGGACTCATTACAAAATTAGAAAAAGAATCGCAAAAGATTAATCTCTCAAAAAGATTCCGATTTGACAAAACTTTAAGCAGGATGTAGGATTCAATCACTTAATCAGTTTCTGGATGTTCTCAATCGCGTCGGCAGCTTCTGTTCCTTTCTTTGTAAGTTTTATAATTTTTATTCTTCCTCTTTTTTCAAAGACAACCAACCCCAAATCAGAAAGCGTCTGCAAAATTTTCACGGCGTGGCTGTAAGTGCAATCAATTTCCTTCGCAAGAATGCTCCCGTATCTCATCCTCGTGTTCTTCTTCAGGCAAACCAACATCAACGCAGGCTTTCTCCTGAAAAAGATGTCAAAATTATCCTTCATCTTAATTGAATATAACGCTTCCAATGTATATATCCAGAAAATGTCTTCCTTTTAAATGTTTTGGAAGATACATTTGTGTTATCATTTAGTGATGACAATAAGAAAGATTTTTAAATAAAAGATTTAATAAAATCAAATGAGAACCGCAAAATTAGAAGCATTAAACATAGAATTTCCTTTGAAATCTGGAGAAAGGTTTTATGACGACGGATTTGTAGAATCAGTATCAGAACATCAACGAGGATTAGATCTACAATATGCTGATAAAGAATATGGAAGTGAATACGAAAGTGACGGACAATGTTATCCCGCCAGAACCTTCGGGCTGTTCCCAAAGAGAATTTGCCATATTTACTATAAAAAATTTGGAGATGATTTATATAATTTGTTCGTGAGAGCTCATGAAGAAACTCATACACTGGATTATTTTAACCGGTTGGACTTATTAGAAGGAAAAATTTTGCGGGAATCTAAAATTAAGATAAAACTTAGGAAAATTGGCCGTAAAGCCCTTAGAAAAGATGACGTTGAGATAATAGCAGATATAGGGGGTATACACGTAATGTATCAAGAAGGAATAATAATTTCAGCAACATATTCAGCAGCCACAGAATATGAAAAAGCAAAGAAAATTTACTTAAAAGCTTTAGAAGACAAAACAGGTTTACGCCTTGGATATAGTATCCTTAAAAATTTTGCTAAAAATATTTATTAACTCCTCCCTTTTATTCTTAATATGGAAAAACAAAGAAAAACAAAAATCCTTGCCGTCGGCGACATTCACGCAAACAGCACTTCCATCAAGAGATTAGTCGAAACTGCAAAAAAAGAAAATGTTGATATTGTAATTCTTGCGGGCGACTTGACAATTGCAGAAAGAGATTTAAAAAACATAGTCGGACCTTTCGCAAAATATCACCAGGTTCTTTTAATCCCGGGAAATCATGAGTCTGTTGCAACAATAGATTTTCTCGCAGAACTTTACAAAGCAAAAAACATTCACGGAAGCTATTTCATAAAATACAATCTTGGAATTTTTGGAGCAGGCGGGGCAGACATAGGAATACATCAGGTAGAAGAATCAGAAATTTCCGCATTGCTGAAAAAAGGGCACGAAAAAATAAAAAATCTCGAAAAGAAAATAATGGTAACACACATTCATCCCCTCGGCACGAAGT